>JANNKZ010000411.1:0-9064 GCA_031396515.1 Gammaproteobacteria bacterium | reverse complement strand
GACCGGCGTTCCGGGTTGATTGGTCGTCAGCACATGGGCGTCGTCGTAAGGCGGTGAAAGCTGGTCGACGTCGGCCACGGCCGTCAGGCCCGAGGCGCGCAGGTTCTCCATCTGCTCCGCATAGCTCACGGCCTGCGTGTCCTGCCGGTGCACGAGCGCAAACATCCGCTTCGCTGGCGTGGCGCCGCCGCCGTACCAGGCGGCCGGCCGCCCGTGCCGGCGGTTGTAATCCTTCGGCGAACCCAGCACGACCACGCGCGCGACGGCATGATCCTTCGCCAGAAGTTGCGCGTGGCCGCCGCCCTGCGAGTGGCCGGCGAGCACGACCCTGGACCAGTCGACGCCGTCCGCCGCCAGGAATTCCCGCCAGCCCTCTTCGGTGCGGTTGGCCGCCAGCCACCTGACCAGTTGCACGAACCTGTTCTCGATGCTGCTTGCCCGCTCGACCGTCACACGCGAATCAAGGTCTTCGCCGCCGATGATCTCGCGGCGGAATTTCTCGAAGCTGTCCTCGTCCTCGTCGTCCTGGCAGACCGCGGCCGGCACGTCGTTCGGATACATCAGGTAGACGACGTGATAGCCGATGCCGGCGGCGGTGCGGCCGAACTGCTCCTGGTCGCCGGTCGTCGCGCCCGTGCCGGGCAGGAATAGCAGCAGCTGGCCGCGCGGCGTCGCCGCGGCGTCGAGAAAAATCCGGTGCGGCTGGTTGAACGTCTGGATCGCGGGGTCCGTCTCCCCTGGACGGACGTCATAGGCGCGGGCACTTCCTGCCGCCGCGCCAGTGCTGAATGCGACACCCAGAAGCATGCCGGAAAGCGCGAGCAGGGACGGGTATTTCAAGTCGGCCCGAGCTCCTTCGCATAGGCCCTGCGGCGCTTGTGCTGCACGGCTTCGAAATCGCTCCACTGCGACTGCACTTGCCGGTTGTCGAGCAATTCGGGATTGCTCTCGGCGAATTTCGCGCCGGCCCTGATCAGGTTAGGGAGGCCGTCGTTGAAGATCACGGCGTTGACTCCCTTGTTCTGGTAGTCCTTGCGCACCGCGATCAACAGGAAGTCGCAGACGGGATTCTTCGTCTTCAGTGCCTTGATCAGGTGAATGAACCCGAACGGGAAAAGTCGCCCCTGCGCCTTCTGCAAGGCCTTCGACAATGACGGTATCGCCACACCCATGCCGATCAACTCGCCGCTCTCGTCCACCACCAGGGACAGGAAATCCAGGTTCAGCATCGAGATGTACATCTTGATGTAGTAATCGATCTGGGCCCGGGTGAGCGGCGTGAAACCATACAGGTGGCTGTACGTGCTGTTCACCAGCTCGAAGAGTTTGTGTGCATAGCCCTCTTTCATGAGTTGCGAAGTGCGGGAGTATTTCAGGGTGCGGAGCCGGTGCTTCTTCAGCACGACCGCCGCGACCCGCCCGAGCCTTTCCGGCACGGGATCAGGCAAGGTGATCCGGTACTCCACCCAGTCGGCATCTGTCACGTAACCCGCCTTCTCGGCATGCACGCGGTAGTAGGGATGGTTGTAGATGGTCGCCATCGTGCCCAGCTGATCGAAGCCCTCGATCAGCATTCCCTCCTGGTCCAGGTCCGTGAATCCCAGCGGCCCATGGATGGAATGCATGCCTTTCGACCGGACCCAGTCTTCGGCAGCGGCGAAGAGCGCGCTTGAAACGGTTTCGTCGTCGGTGAAATCGATGAAACCGAATCGTCCGCTCTTCGCATTCCAGATTTCGTTGGCCCGGTGATTGATCAGCGCGCAGATTCGGCCGACCGGCCTGTCTCCGTCGAAAGCCATGAAACAGCGTGCTTCGCAGAACTCGAATGCGGGATTCCTTTCCGGATCCAGCGTCCCCAGTTCATCCATGTAGAGCGGAGGAACCGCGTACGGGGAATCCCGGTACAGGTCGATCCTGAACTTGACGAATTGCTTCATCTCCTTCTTTCCCGAGATGGGACGGACGACTACCTCCATTCGAACGCCCCGCCGAGCCCGTCAATGATGAACTGCACCGCGAGCGCCGCGAGCACGACGCCTGACAGGCGATTCACGACGTTCGCGCCGGTCACGCCCATCGCGCGCATTACGACCGGCGTCAGCCGCATCAGCACGTAGGTGATCGCGAGCACGAGCAGGACGACGCCGAACAGCCCCGCGGAGAGTGCGAGGTCGCCGCGCGAGGCGCCGAAGGTCAGCAGCACGATCGCGAGCGCGCCGGGACCCGCGATGAACGGGAACGCGAGGGGGAACACGGCGATGTCGGCGCGCTTCTTCACTTCGTCGCGCTCCTCCGACGTGGTGCGCGTGCCGGATTCGCGCGCGAATACCATCTCGAGCGCGATCAGGAACAGCATCACGCCGCCGGCGATGCGGAAAGCATCGACACTGATGCCCATGACGCGCAGGAACCAGGCGCCGCCGACCGCGAACAGCAGGAACACGAGGCCCGCGAGCAGCACGGCCTTCAGCGACATTCGGCGGCGGAACTGCTCGTCGGCGCCCTCGGTCAGCGCGGCGAACAGCGGCACGAGCGAGACCGGCTCGACGATCACGAAGAGCAGCACGAAGAATTTCAGCAGTTCGTCAATCACTCGCTTCGCCCCGCGGACCCGAGCGCCCGGTCAATCATGCCCCGTCGCATCATGAACCAGAACAGGAGGATGCCGGGCAGCGCCGCAAGGGTGGTCAGGAGGTAGAAGTTCACGTAGCCGAACGCTTCGATCAGGCGGCCCGCGGTGGTGCCGGACAGCAGGCGCCCAAGCACGGAGGCCGTCGCCGAGATCAGCGCGTACTGCGTGGCCGTGAATTGCAGGTTGCAGAGCGCGGAGAAGAATGCGACCACGACCACCCCGCCATAACCGCTGGCGAAGTTCTCGAAGCCCATCGCGGCCGCGAGCCCGGTGTTGCTGTGACCCGCGGCCGCGAGCAGCGCGAAGCTCAGGTTCGAGACGCCCATCAGCACCAGCGCTAGCAGGACCGACCGCTTGAGTCCGAGGCGCGTGTAGAGGATGCCGCCCACGAATATCCCGACCAGGAACGCCCAGAAACCGAAGCCGACGTCATACAGCGCAATCTCGTTGTTGCTGTAGGCCAGGTCGTTGAACAACAGCCGCACCGTCAGCTGCGAGAGCGTGTCGCCGATCTTGTGCACGAGAATGAACAGCAGGACAAGCCAGGCGCCGGTTCGCTGCAGGAATTCGGCGAACGGCCCGACGATCGAATTCCAGACGGCCGCGAGGCCCTTCTTTTCGATCGTGACGTGCCGTACCGGCTCACCGACGATCAACCCGGTCAGCATCGCCGGCAAGGCAAATGCCGCGCAGACGATATAGGCCGTGGCCCAGCCCATGCGTCCCGCGACCACGAGGGCCACGGCGCCCGCGGCCGCCGAACCGATGCGCCATCCGTATTGCGACATGCCCGAGCCGACGCCGAGCTGGTACGGCTTCAGCGTCTCGATGCGATACGCGTCGATGACGATGTCGTAGGTCGCCCCCGCGATTCCGACCAGCACGGCGGCGATCACGGTCGCCTGGATGCTGGCTGCGGGATCGACGAGCGCGAGGTTCACGACCGCCGCGATCACGGCGACGCCCGCCACGAGGAGCCACGACACGCGCTGGCCGAGGCGGCCGAGCAGCGGAATACGCACGCCGTCCACGATCCACGCCCAGAACACCTTCAGGTTGTAGACCAGGAAGGCGAGCGCGAAAGCCGTGACCGTCTTCTTGTCGATGCCGTCCTGCGCAAGGCGCGTCGTCAGTGTCGCGCCGATCATCGCGTACGGGAATCCTGACGAGACGCCGACGAAGAACGCGGCCAGCGACTCGCGCTCGAGGTACGGGCTGACCGAGCCCCAGGCCTTCACAGCTCGTAGTCCATCGTCAGCGGCGCGTGGTCGGAGAACCAGGTGTCGCGGTAGATCGATGCGCGCCGCACCTTGCCTGCGAGCGAACGGCTCGCGATCTGGTAGTCGATGCGCCAGCCGACGTTCTTCGCGCGCGCCTGGCCGCGGTTCGACCACCAGGTGTACTGGTCGGGCCGCGGGTCCACTTCACGGAAGGCGTCGACCCACTTGAGCTCGCCGAACACGCGGTCGAGCCACGCGCGCTCCTCCGGCAGGAACCCGGAGTTCTTGCGGTTCGACTTCCAGTTCTTCAGGTCGATCTCGCGGTGCGCGATGTTGATGTCGCCGCAGAGCACGTAGTCACGGTCGCGCCGCCCCAGCTTCTTCAGGTACGGCAGGAAGGCGTCGAGAAACCGGTACTTCGACGCCTGGCGTTCCGGCCCCGCAGAACCCGACGGCAGGTACATTGATACGACCGACAGGCGCCCGAACTGGAATTCGAGGTAGCGGCCTTCGCGGTCGAATTCATCCAGGCCGAAGCCCGCGATCACGCGATCGGGCTTGTGCTTCGAGTAGATCGCGACGCCGCTGTAGCCCGGGCGTAGCGCGTCGAAGTACCGGCAGTGATAGCCGGCGGGCCGGAAGCATTCGTCGCCGAGCTGGTGTTCCTGCGCCTTCGTCTCCTGCAGGCAGACGACGTCGGCCTTCTGCTTCGGCAACCACTGGAACAGGCCCTTGCCGGCGGCGGAGCGGATGCCGTTGCAGTTGAGAGTGATGATGCGCATGGTGGACCCGCGACCGATGCGCCATGATACGCACTGGCGCAACGGATCGGCATGCGGCCCCACCAGAAAGAATTCATCGAGATGATCCTCGCGCGGCAGGTGCTGCGCTTCGGCGAATTCACGCTGAAGTCCGGTCGCTCGAGCCCCTACTTCTTCAATGCCGGCCTGATCAACGACGGCGACTCGCTCGGTCGCGTCGGCGCCTGTTACGCAACCGCGATCGTCGAGGCGGCGATCGGCTTCGACATGCTGTTCGGGCCGGCTTACAAGGGCATCCCGCTTGCGACTGCGACCGCGGTCGCGCTCGCGGCCCGGCATGGGCGGAACGTGCCAATCGCTTTCAACCGCAAGGAGGCGAAGGCTCACGGCGAGGGCGGCAACCTGATCGGCGCGCCGCTCGCGGGACGCGTGCTGATCATCGACGACGTGATCACCGCGGGTACCGCCATTCGCGAATCGATCGACCTGATCCGCGCGGCGGGTGCCGAGCCCGCGGGCGTGGTGCTCGCCCTCGACCGGCAGGAGCGCGGCCAGGGCGCGCTTTCCGCGGTCCAGGAGGTTCAGACCTCGTTCAGCATCCCGGTGATTAGAATTGCCAGGCTGGACGACCTGATCGCGCATCTGGAGGGGGCCGGCGCCGGGCAGGAGCTCGCGGCGCTCAGGAACCACCGAATGCGCCACGGAGTCGACAGCGAAGCGTGATGCAGGTACGGTCGGTGGCCGCGGGGCCCGGCCGACAATACACGGAGGTATTTCCCCGATGAACGCCCGGTCGCTCAGGATCCTTCTTTCCTCGCTGCTGCTCGCGCTCTTCGCGCTGCAGGCAGGCGCGGCGCCGCCGCCGCCGAGCGGGAAAAAGCTCTATCGCTGGGTCGACAAGAACGGCCAGGTCCACTATGGCGACAGCGTGCCGGCGGAATACGCCAACCAGGACCGCGAAGTCCTGAATCGCCAGGGCCTGTCGGTCGGGCGCGAGGAAGGCACCATCACTGCCGAGGAAGCCAAGGCGAAGGCGGCCGAGGAAAAAGCCGCGCGCGACGAACAGAAGCGCAAGGTCCGCGACCGCGTGCTGATCCAGACCTACCAGTCGGTGCGGGAGATCGAAGTGCTGCGCGACAACCGCCTCGAGCTCGTGGACTCGCAGCTCACGATCCAGGAGCAGTCGCTCGCGAACCTGCGCGCCCAGCGCGCCCAGATCCAGAAGCAGGCGGTGCGTTTTGCGCCGATCAACCAGGATCCGAAGGCCTTGCCGCTGCCCGCGGATCTCTCGGTCGACCTCACGCGTTCCGCCAACGACATCGCGACGCAGGAGAAGAACCTGAAGAAGCGGCGCGACGAGCGCGAGAGCATCCGCATGAACTTCGAGTCGGACATCAAGCGCTACCAGGAACTGCGCGCGGTCGTTCCGCGCTAGCGCTCAGCTCCGGCCGGAGCTGCCGAATCCGCCCGCGCCGCGGTCGCTCGCCTCGAAGTCCGCGACCACCTCGAACTCCACCTGCACGACGGGCACGACGATCATCTGCGCGATGCGATCGCCCGGCGCGACCGTGAACGGGTGATGCCCGCGGTTCCAGACCGAGACCATCACCTGCCCCTGGTAATCCGAGTCGATCAGCCCGACCAGGTTGCCGAGCACGATGCCGTGCTTGTGGCCCAGTCCCGAGCGCGGCAGCAGCACGGCGGCGAGTCCCGGATCCTCGAGATGGATCGCGATGCCGGTCGGAACGAGATGGGTCTCGCCCGGCTCGAGCACGAGCGGCGCATCGAGGCAGGCTCGCAGGTCGAGTCCCGCCGAGCCCGCGGTCGCGTGCGCCGGCAGCGCGATGTCGCGGCCGATGCGCGGGTCGAGGATGCGGACCTGTAGTTTCTTCACCTGCCGATTATCCCTTTACTGGCGCAATTTGCGACCCGCGGCGCGCCTTGCCTGCCGCGAGACTGGGCGCCGGAGGAATGCATGCAGATCCGTGACTGGCCGGCGGGCGAACGTCCGCGTGAAAGACTGCTCCAGCACGGCTCGGGCGCGCTGTCTGAGGCGGAGCTGCTCGCGATCTGGCTGCGCCACGGCACGAATGGGCGAAATGCCATCGACCTCGCGCGTTCGCTGCTCGTGCACTTCGGCTCGCTCAGGAGCGTCTTGACCGCGGAGCGTCAAGCGCTCTGCAACCAGCACGGCGTCGGGCCGGCTCGCTGGGCGGAATTGCAGGCCGCGCTCGAAATCGTGCGCCGCCATCATCTCGAGCGCCTGCAGGCTGGGCCGCTGCTCGGCAGCCCGCGCGCCGCCCGCGACTACCTGATCGCGCGGCTCCGGGACCTCCCCCACGAAGTGTTCTGCTGCCTGTTCCTCGACAGCCGGCACCGGCTGACGAGTTGCGAAGAGCTGTTCCGCGGCACCATCGACGGGGCGAGCGTGCATCCCCGCGAGGTCGTCAAGCAGGCCCTCTCCCGGAATGCGACGGCCGTGATCCTCGCCCACAACCACCCGTCCGGTATCGCGGAACCGAGCCAGGCAGACGAAATCATCACGACCCGGCTGCGGGATGCTCTGGCGCTGGTCGAAATACGACTCCTCGACCACCTGATCATCGGCGACGGCCAGTGCACTTCGCTGGCGGAAAAAGGCTTGATTTGAGCCTCAACACGCTGATTTGACTGCCGATAGGGGGGCTGGTCTAATACGCGGCTCATTTGGAGTCAGTGCTATGTCGCGAGTCTGCCAGGTCACGGGAAAACGCCCCCGGTCCGGAAACAAGGTCTCCCACTCGAACATCAAGAAGCGCCGCCGCTTCCTGCCGAACCTGCACACGCAGCGTTTCTGGCTGGAGAGCGAAGGCCGGTGGGTCACCCTCAAGCTGTCGACCCGCGGACTGCGCACGATCGAGAAACGCGGCCTCGAAACCGTGATCCAGGAACTGCGCGCCGCCGGCACGCACGTCTGAGGTAGAACATGCGCGACAAGATCAAGCTCGTTTCCTCCGCCGGCACCGGCCACTTCTACACGACCACCAAGAACAAGCGGCTGCATCCCGAGAAGATGGAGCTCAGCAAGTTCGACCCGGTCGCGCGCAAGCACGTGACCTACAAGGAATCGAAGATCAAGTAGTTCGGCGGGGTCCCGCTCGGCTACACTCCCCCGCATTCTGCGCGTCCGGATGACCCGGCACGCGCCCGTACAGAGGGGAGTCTCAGTGATGCGTAACGCAACGCTTGCCGCCGCTATTGCGCTGGCCCTGCCGCTGCCTGCCTTGGCCGCCAGCGAACTCGAAGAAATCATGGTGACGGCGACGCGCCGCGCCGAAAACATCCAGGACGTGCCGCTGTCGGTCGCGTCGCTCGAAGGCGAGCGCCTCGATGCGATGCTCGAGGGCGGCGGCGACATCCAGGTCCTCGCGGCGCGCGTCCCGAGCCTGTATGCCGAATCGTCGAACGGCCGGCTCGCGCCGCGGTTCTACATCCGCGGTCTCGGCAATTCCGACTTCGACCTGGCCGCCTCCCAGCCGGTGTCGATCATCGTCGACGAAGTCGTCCTCGAAAACGTCATCCTGAAGAGCTTCCCGCTGTTCGACATCGAGCGCGTCGAAGTGCTGCGCGGCCCGCAAGGAACGCTGTTCGGCCGGAATACACCGGCCGGCATCGTCAAGTTCGACACGCGCAAGCCGACCCGGGACCTCGACGGTTACGCATCGCTGAGCTACGGCGACCTCGGCTCCATGGCGATCGAAGGCGCCGTCGGCGGCGGCAACGACACCGTGTCCGCGCGCCTCTCAGTGCTCTATCACGAGCGGGATGACTGGATCGACAACGGCTTCACCGGTGAAAGCGATGCGATGGGCGGCTACGACGAGTACGCCATCCGCGCGCAGGTCCAGTTCGACCCGACCGACACGTTCAGCGCGCTCCTGAATGTCCATGCCCGCGATATCGACGGCACCGCGTCGATCTTCCGCGCCAACGTCCTCGGACCCGGCAGCAACAGTTTCAATTCCAACTACGAACGCGACACCGTTTACTACGACGGTGGCGACAACAATCCGCAGCACGCCGAAGGCGAAGGCGCGTCGCTGAAGCTCAGCTTCGAGTTGAACGACAGCCAGACGCTGACCTCGATCACGGCGTACGAGACCACCGAGAGCAGCAGCCTCGGCGACATCGACGGCGGCGCATGCGCCCCTCTGGGCTCTCCGGTGCCTCCTGGCCTCACTTCGGGCACAACGGACTGTTTCTTTCCCTTTGACGGCGTCGACGCGGTCACCTACCCGGGCTTCATCCCGTTCGCCTCCGCGACTGTGGATGGCATCGACGATCTCGATCAGCTGACCCAGGAGATCCGGATCGCCTCGCAGGCGAGCGACCGCCTGTTCTGGCAGGCGGGCGTCTTTTACTTCGATTCCGAATTCTCGGTAACGACCAACCCGTTCTTTACGCCGGCACCG
>JANNKZ010000488.1:0-2172 GCA_031396515.1 Gammaproteobacteria bacterium | reverse complement strand
CGCACGGCTTCCTCGCCGAGCGGAATCAGCCGCTCGCGATTGCCCTTGCCGACGATGCGCAGAACGCCCTGGTTCAGGTTGACCTGGCTGTGCTTGAGGCTCACGAGCTCCGAGACGCGAAGCCCGGTCGCATACAGTACCTCGAGCATCGTGCGGTCGCGATGACCGAGCGGGTCCGTGGTCTGGGGCGCCGCGAGTAGCGCATCGACCTGGGCCTCGGTCAGTGACTGCGGAAGGGAACGGCCGATTTTCGGCATCGCGATCAGGGCGGTCGGATCTTCCTTGACCACGCCTTCACGCAAGAGGTAGCGGAAGAAGCGGCGGAAGCTCGACAGCTGGCGAGCGGTGGAACGCGGGCGCGCACCCGTCTCCACGCGCCAGGCGATGAATCCGAGGAGGTCGTTTCGCGTCGTGCAATCGAGCACCGTGCCGCGCTTCCGCAGCCAGCGCGACAGCGCCGTCAGGTCTGCGCGGTAGGCGGCGAGCGTGTTTGGCGACAGGCCGCGCTCCATCCAGACCGCGTCCAGGAAGCGGACGATCATCGGTTCGATGGCTTCACCGGACGCGCCTGCGGTCGCGAGGGTCGCGGCACGCACCGAGGTCGACGATTTCATGGCTGCACTCATGGACCTGTCCTGCATCCCGTCGCGGACAGGGACGCCGCCGCGAATTCGCCTGCGGCGTGCGCTTGCGACAGAATGCAAACGCAGTATGTTGGCCTCCGGTGCGGTCGAACGTGACCGGTCTCACAGACGCCTGCGACCATTAACATAACCGGAACCAGTTCACATTACCCCGCACGCGGAGACGGCCGACAGCGATGATTCCAAACCCGTTGCGTCTGCTCTGGGCACTCTGGGCCTGGCTGCTCCTGCTGCCGACGCTTGTGATCGCCGCCGTGCCGATCCTCGCCCTGCCGCGCCTCGGGCACCGACGCGCAGTTGCGCGGGCCGCCTGCCGCGGCTATTTCCGGCTCTGCGGACTGCCGGTCCGCGTTCTCGGCCTCGAACACCTGCCCGCGGGCGCCTGCATCATCGTTGCGAATCACGCCAGTTACGTGGATGGACCGCTGCTTTTCGCCTGCCTGCCGCCGCGCTTCGGCTTCGTGATCAAGAAGGAGGCTTCGCGCATTCCGTTCGCGGGCGGGCTGCTGCGCCGCCTCGGCCACCTTTTCGTCGAGCGCCGCAACCGCCAGGAAGGCGGCAGCGACGCGCGGCGCATCCTGCGGGCGGTCGAGGACGGCCAGGCGGTCGCGTTCTTTCCCGAGGGCACCTTCGTCGCCGAACCCGGGCTCGGACGCTTCCACAGCGGGGCCTTTGCGCTCGCCGCGCGAAGCGGCGTGCCGGTGGCGCCCGTCGCGATTCGCGGCACGCGGCGCATTCTCGGCTCGGGTTCCATCCTGCCGCGCTGGGGCCGCATCGAAGTCGAAGTGTTGCCGGCTCTCGCCGGCTCAATGGGCGCCGGCGATGCCGCGGTCGCGCTGCGTAACTCCGCGCACTGCACGATCTCAGCCGCCGTCGGCGAACAGTAAGAGGGGTCGCATCCCTTTACCGAAATCCGGTCGGGCACTGCGCTTCAAAAGGGGTAAAGGGATGCGACCCCTTTGTTAGGGATGCGACCCCTTTGTCACATGTTGCGGCGGTACTGGCCCCCGACCGCGTAGAGCGCGCGCGAAATGCGCCCGAGCGAGGCCGACTTGACGGTCTCCATCAGCTCCGCGAATACGTTCCCGGAGGCCGCCGCCGACGCCTGCAGGCGCTCGAGCGCAGGGCCTTGCGCGTCGGCGTGCACATCGTTGTAGGCGCGCACCGCGATTACATGCGCATGCTTATCTTCCTCGGTCGAGCGGATCAGCTCGGCATGGCGATTGTCGTCGCCGCCGCCGTGCTCCGGCTGGAACGTGTTGACGCCGACGATCGGCAGGCTGCCGTCGTGCTTCTTGTGCTCGTAGTAGAGCGACTCTTCCTGGATCTTGCCGCGCTGGTACATCGTCTCCATCGCGCCCAGCACGCCGCCGCGCTCGGACAGGCTTTCGAACTCCGCGTAGACCGCGTCCTCGACCAGGTCAGTCAGCTGCTCGAGCGCGAACGAACCCTGCCAGGGATTCTGGTTCTGGTTGAGCCCGAGCTCGCGCGCGATGATGAGCTGGATCGCGACCGCGCGGCGTACGCT
>JANNKZ010000476.1:0-6511 GCA_031396515.1 Gammaproteobacteria bacterium | reverse complement strand
CCGCTTCCAGTCCGCGCGCATCGCCGGCGGCACGCGCGCAAATCCGTACCCCGGCAGGTCGGCGAGCCGCTTTCCGGGCTCCACCTCGAAGAGATTGACGAGTTGGGTGCGCCCCGGCGTCTTGCTGGTGCGGGCCATGTCGTTGCGGCGGATGATTGCGTTCAAAGCGCTCGATTTACCGCTGTTCGAGCGGCCCGCGAACGCGACTTCGGCACCCGAATCGTCGCCGAACGCGGCGGCCGAATCGGCGCTCTTGATGAACCGAACCTGGGGGTATCTGGACATCGCGGGTGGACGCCGGGACCGGTGGCTTGCGTATAATTCCGGGCGCGCCGCTCAGTCTAACAGTTGGGGCTCCAATGAAGTTTGCTCGGATCGGAACCGCCCTCGCCGCCTTCTGCCTCGCGGCATCCGCCCAGGCGGGCGACGCCAGCGCAGGCGCCCAGAAAGCCGCGGTCTGCGCGGCCTGCCACGGCACGAACGGCACCAGCATCACGCCGGAGTGGCCGAACCTCGCAGGACAGCACGAGAGCTACACCGCCGAGCAGCTCGCGTTTTTCAAGAACGCGACGCGCACGAACACCTTGATGTCGCCGATGGCCGCAGCGCTTACCGAAGCCGACATGCTGGATCTCGGCGCACATTTCGCCAGGCAGACGCCGGGCGGTCTCGAAGCCGATCCGTCGAACTGGAAAGCCGGCGAGAAGCTCTATCGCGGCGGCGACAGCAAGCGCGGCCTGCCCGCCTGCATCGCTTGCCACGGGCCGCAAGGCAAGGGCAACGCCCCGGCAAAATATCCGGCACTTCGTTCGCAGCACGGGGTCTACGCCTACAACCAGCTCAAGGCCTTCGCCGGCGGCACGCGCAAGACACCGGGCAATGACATCATGCAGGTCGTCGCCTCGAAACTGACCGACGTGGAAATGCGCGCGCTCGCGTCGTACCTGCAAGGCCTGCGCTGACAGGGAACCCAACTGGAGATCCGACTGATGACGAAAGTCCTGTTCTGTGCGCTCGCCGCGATGTTCGCGGTCGCCGCCTGCGGCAATGAAACGGCGCCCGCTCCCGCGGCCGCCGTCGAGGAGAAACCGGCGGAGGCGCAGTCGTTGCCGCAATCGGCCGCCGAGCCGCGCGTGCCGGCCAACGAACTGACGCAGCCTGCCGGCGGCGCCGACGGCGAAACCGTCGAGGCGTCGGCCACCACGACCACGCCCGTCGCCGCCGCAGTCGCGGCGAACACACCCGCGCCGGCGGTCGGCGAACTCAAGGGCTGGACGCCGGGCACGCATTTCATCGAATACGCGGCCGCGCAGCGCGTCGCTGCGCCGCCCGGACAGATCGAAGTGACTGAGGCGTTCTGGTACGGCTGCGGCGTCTGCTACTCCCTCGAACCCCAGCTCGAGGCCTGGGAAAAGACCAAGCCCGCCTGGGTCCGGCTCCGTCGCGCGCCGGTCGTATGGAACGAGGTCACGCGCGAGGATGCGCGGCTCTATTTCACGCTCGAGGGCCTCGGCCTCGTGGACAAGCTGCACACCGAGGTTTTCCGGCAGATTCACGCCCGCAACAAGCCGTTCACCCAGGTTCGCGGCGGCGCCGTGGACCTCGCCGCGACCGAGAAGGCCGCGCGCGATTTCTTCCTGGCGCACGGCGTTTCCGCCGAGGATTTCGCCAAGCACTACCGCACGTTCTCGACCGAGAACAAGCTGCGCCAGGCCGCGACGCTGACGCGCGATTACGCGTTCGTCCACACGCCCATGATCGCCGTGAACGGCAAGTACCAGACCGATATCAAGATGGCGGGAGGAGCAGGCGAATTGTTCCGGCTGGTCAACGACCTCGCGGCGCGCGAGCGCGGCGCCAACTGACCTCTGCGGCTGCCCGGTGCTGAATTGTTTCGTACCCGGCAGCCAGGGACTGGATCGTCTCGATCCTCCCCCGTCCGACATCCCCGAGCGCTGCGTCTGGGTTGACCTGCTCGAACCCACGCTCGCGGAAGAGCGGGCGGTGGAGCGTCTGCTCGCGATCGACGTGCCCTCGCGCGAAGAAATGCGCGAGATCGAGACGTCGAGCCGCCTCTACGAAGAGAACGGCACGCTGTACATGACGGCGACCGTCGTCACGAAGATCGACACCGATCGCCCGGAATCCGCGGCGATCACTTTCATCCTGTCGCACAACCGCCTGATCACGAACCGCTACGTGGACCCGCTGCCGTTCCGCCGCTTCGTCGCCTATTCCGAGCGCCACCCGGCCGCCGCGACCAATGCGCCGGCCATCCTCGCGGGACTGCTCGAATCGATCATCGAGCGCACCGCCGACGTGCTGGAGCGCGTCGGGGCCGACCTCGACGAACTCTCGGCGGGCGTATTCGCACCGCCGGCCAAGTCCGGTGCCGTGCGCGCACACGACCTGCGCGGCGTCATGGAGCGGATCGGGCGCGACGGCGACCTGACCAGCAAGGCGCGCGAGAGCCTGGTCACCCTCGGCCGCCAGCTCACGTTCATCCAGCAGTCGACGGCGGCGCAGATCCCCAGGGACACGCTCGCCCGCTTCCGCAGCATGGCGCGCGACGTGCTCGCGCTTTCAGACCATGCTTCGTTCCTGGCGAATAAATCGAGCTTCATGCTGCAGGCGACGCTCGGCCTGATCAACATCGAGCAGAACAACATCATCAAGATTTTCTCGGTCGCCGCGGCGGTATTCCTGCCGCCGACCCTGCTCGCGAGCGTCTGGGGCATGAATTTCCACTTCATGCCCGAGCTCGACTGGCCCTTCGGCTACCCGCTCGCGCTGTTCGCGATCGTCGTCTCGGCGATCCTGCCCTACATCTTTTTCCGCCGCCGCGGCTGGCTGTAAACGGCGCGAATCCCTCTGGCAAATTGGGTATTGCGCGCTATACAGAACGTTCTGTATAGTTAAAACATGGCCGGTTTGACCTCGACAAAGACGCGGATCCTGTCCGCGGCTCGCAAAATCGTCGAAGACGACGGCGCGGGTGCGCTGACTTTCGACGAACTGTCGAAGGTCAGCGGCATCACGCGCGGCGGGATTACCTACCACTTCCCCACCAAGGAAGACCTGCTGCGCGGGCTGCTCGAGGCCGATTTCCGCCAATGGGACGAGTCCGAGGCGGCACTGACCCCCGGCGATTGCGATCCCGAGACCGCGCGCCTGCTCGGGTTCATCCGCACGCTGACGGCCACCGACGAATCCCACCGCCGGTTCCTCTGCGGCATGTTGTCGGCCGCGACGCTCGATCCCTCGCTGATGGACCCCTGCCGCCAGGAGTTGCGTGAGCGCCTCGGCCGCAAGCAGTGGACCGAGCGCGACCTGCGCCAGCATCTCGTCCATCTCGCCGCCGAGGGGCTGATGTGGCAGGAATTGTTCCAGATGTATTCGATGCCCGCGCCCGCGCGCGCGCGGCTGGTCGCCCTGATGGAGCAGCTCGCTCGTCAGTGGGCCGAATCACCGGTGCCCAAAAAAGTCGTGAAGGAAGCCTGAGCCATGTACTCCCCAGTACGCCTGTTCGCCGCGATCGCGGCAGCCCTCGCCATCGCCGCCTGCGGCAAGGGTGACGAGCAACAGCAGCAGATGCCGCCCGTCGACGTCAGCGTCGCGGCCGTGGTCAAGAAGTCCATCACCCAATGGGACGAATACAGCGGCCACATCGAGGCCATCGAATCGGCGGAAATCCGCCCGCGCGTGTCCGGTCACCTCAACCGCGTGCACTATCCGGAAGGCAGCCTGGTGCGCAAGGGACAACTGCTGTTCACCATCGATCCGCGCGAATACAGCGCCGCGGCTGAAGCCGCGCGCGCCGACACCGCGCGCGCCGAAGCGCGGGTCGCGCTCGCGAAGCAGGAATTGTCGCGCGCGGAACAGCTGATCGCAGCGCGCGCCGTCTCCAGAGGCGAGCTCGAGGCAAAGCAGATGGAAGCGCTGCAGGCTGAGGCCGACGTGCTCTCCGCGCGCGCCCGTCTGGCGCAGGCGGAACTGAATGTCGGGTTCACGCGCGTGACCGCGCCTTTCGCCGGGCGCGCAGGCGCCGCGCTCGTGAAGCCGGGCAACGTCGTCGCCGCCGGCCAGACGCTGCTGACGACCGTCATGTCCGTCGACCCCGTGTACGTCAGCTTCACCGGCGACGAGCGCGCGTACCTCCGCTACCAGGAGCTCGCCCGCAGCGGCAACCGCGAGAGTTCGCGCGACACCGCCAACCCCGTGCTGGTGGGCCTCGCGAATGAGGACGGGTTCCCCCACCAGGGCAAGGTGGACTTCGTGGACAACGCACTCGACCCGGAGACCGGCACGATCCGCGCGCGCGCGGTCCTGCCGAACCCCGACGGCGTCTTCACGCCCGGCCTGTTCGCGCGCGTGCGCCTGCTCGGCGAATCGCAGACGGATGCGCTCCTGATCCACGAGCAGGCCGTGCTGACCGACCAGGATCGCCGCTATGTCTACATCGCCGGCCAGAAAGGCATGGCGGAACGCCACGACGTCAAGCTCGGGCCGCACGTGGAGGGACTGGTCGTCGTCGAAGACGGGCTCAAGGCCGGCGACAAGGTGATCGTCAACGGCATGACCAAGATCTTCTTTCCGGGCCAGCCCGTGAAGGCGCGCGACGTGCCGATGGACCAGCCGAACCTGCCGGCGCCGGCACCGCCGGCGGGTGTACCGGCACAGCCGGCGGGCTGATCGGCCATGGCAAAACACACCGATTTTTCACGGATCTTCATCGACCGCCCGATCCTCGCGACGGTGCTGTCGGCGCTGATCCTGATCTCGGGCGCGATCGCCATTCCAAGCCTGCCGATCAGCGAATACCCGAATGTCGTGCCGCCAACGGTGCAGGTCACCGCGAACTACCCGGGCGCGAATCCGCGCACGATCGCCGATACCGTAGCCGGTCCCATCGAGGAAGCGGTCAACGGCGTCGAGAACATGATTTACATGAAGTCCACGGCCAGCTCCGATGGACAGATGTCGCTCGCGGTCACGTTCAAGGCGGGCACGGACATCGACCTCGCCGCGATGCAGGTGCAGAACCGCGTGGCCCAGGCCGTGCCGCGGCTGCCGGAAGTAGTGCGCACGCTCGGCGTCACAACCGTCAAGTCGTCGCCGTCCATCACGCTGGTCGTGCACCTCTACTCGCCGGAAAAGACCTACGACGCGCTCTACCTGTCGAACTTCGCCAACTTACGCGTGCGCGACGAACTGGCACGCCTTCCGGGCGTTGGCCAGGCCCTGGCCTTCGGCGCCGGCAACTACGCGATGCGCATCTGGATCGACCCGGCCAAGGCGGCGGCGCGCGGCCTGGCGGCGAGCGACATCGTCAATGCGATCCGCGAGCAGAATGTCGAGGTCTCGGCGGGCAGCGTCGGCGGGCCGCCGACGCCGGGTGACACTTCCCTGCAGCTTTCCGTCAATGCCCAAGGCCGGCTCGACAGCCCGGAGGCATTCGGCGACATCATCCTGAAGGCGGATGGCAACCAGCTCACGCGCGTACGTGACGTCGCCCGCGTCGAACTCGGCGCCAACAGCTACGCGATCCGTTCGCTCCTCAACAACGAGGACGCGGCCGCCATCGTCATCTTCGAGGCGCCCGGCGCCAACACGATCGCCTTGTCCGATGCGATCCGCGCGCGCATGGACGAGCTGGAGAACACCTTTCCGGAAGGCGTGCAATGGACCGTCGCCTACGACCCGACGGTATTCGTCCGCGACTCGATCAGTTCGGTGATCACGACGCTGCTGGAGGCGATCGCGCTCGTCGTGCTCGTCGTCGTCCTGTTCCTGCAGACCTGGCGTGCTTCGCTGATCCCACTGGTCGCGGTGCCGGTCTCGATCATCGGCACCTTCGCCGTGCTGTGGCTGCTCGGCTTCTCGATCAACGTGCTGACGCTCTTCGGCCTGGTGCTCGCGATCGGCATCGTGGTGGACGACGCGATCGTCGTGGTCGAGAACGTCGAGCGACACATCGAGTCCGGAAAGACGCCGCGCGAGGCCGCGCACCAGGCGATGAGCGAGGTGTCGGGCCCGATCGTCGCAATCACGCTGGTGCTGTCTTCGGTATTCGTGCCGCTCGCCTTCCTCGGCGGCGTCACCGGCGAGTTCTACCGACAATTCGCGGTGACGATCGCGGCCGCCGTCATCATCTCCGGATTCAACTCGCTGACGCTGTCGCCCGCGCTCGCGGCGATGCTGCTGCAGCCGCATGGCGCGCGCAAGGACTGGCTCGGCCGCATGATCGAACGCGGGCTGGGGCGGCCGTTCGGCGCGTTCAATCGCGTAATCAAGCGCAACGGCGACCGCTACTCCGGCGGCATCGGCGGCACGGTTTCCCGCGCGCCGCGCCTGCTCGCCATTTATGCCGTGCTGGTCGTCGTGACCGTGATCGCCTTCCGCGCGGTCGCGGGCGGCTACATCCCGACCCAGGACAAGCAGTACCTGTTCGCGATCCTGAAGCTGCCGGAAGCCGCGACCATCGACCGCACCGACGTCGTGCTGCGCCGCA
>JANNKZ010000450.1:0-3537 GCA_031396515.1 Gammaproteobacteria bacterium | reverse complement strand
AAATCTGACGGGTCCGGGGCCGTTCAGCCGGCATTCAGCGCCGCACCCCGATGCTGTGCCCGTTGATTTGCAGGACGACGCGTCGTGTCGTATAGATACGCGTGACGAGGAGCGAATCGTGATGACTCATTTCAGGTTGCAATGTCTGGCTTTCCTGGCTGCGGCCGCGGGTTTCGGCGGCGCCGCGGTGGCTGACGACATTCGCCCGGATGCCATCCGCCAGGACGCACGTCCGTTCGCGTCCGAGAAGTGCATTGAGCAATGCGACACGGACTCCGACCGCTGCATGGCGGATTCGCTGGGCGATCCGGACAAGCTCCAAGCCTGCGACGAGAAATACAGCGCCTGCCTGCAGGCCTGCGAAGCATCCCCTTAAGGGCCTGGCCGGTCTTTGGGGCGTGCCGCCCTCCCGGCGGCGCCGGGGTTGATTAACGCGTCTTTTCGTATATATTGCGCAGCCCCACGATTGTCGGGTTTGGCATGGATATCATTGATTTCTCTAGGAATTCCCTGGAATGAAAGAGCGCAATGAGGAATCCTTCGATCTCGAGGACGAATTCCTCGGGGAAGCTGCCGAGCAGGATGGCGACCTCGACCGGTTGATCGTCGTCGAGCGCCGGCCCAAGGGTCGGCGCCCACCGACGCAGCAGTCGGCCTGGAGCAAGGTCGAGGATGTGCTCGCCGAGAAGCGGCTGCAGCGGGAATTGTCCGAATTCATCGACGTCGACGAAGCTTGAATCCTGCGCCGCGGGGCGTTGCCGTGACGGGCCGTATTCCGCAGGGAATGCGGCTTTTCGTTTTCCGGCTCGGGCAGTCGAGAATCACCGCATGACTGCCTGGTGGCGCACGCGTCGCGACGACCTGCTCGCCGTCTTCGGCGATCGCGACTCTGCCTATGTCTACGATCTCGCCACCGCCGCCGGCCAGGCGCGCGCATTGCTCGCCATGCGTTCGGTCTCCCGCGTCTTCTATGCGATCAAGGCGAATCCGCATCCCGCGATCCTGAAGGCGTTGTCCGCGACCGGCCTCGGCTTCGAATGCGTTTCGCGCGCCGAGGTCGAGCGCGTCCGGGAAGCGGTACCTGGCATCGCGCCGGAACAGATCCTGTTCACGCCGAACTTCGCGCCCCGCGCGGAATATCGCTGGGCGCTGGAGCTGGGCCTTAAGGTGACGGTCGACAACCTCTATGTGCTGCGCGCGTGGGGCGAGGATTTTCGCGGCCGCGAGATCCTGCTGCGCCTGGACACCGAACAGGCGCAAGGCCATCACGACAAGGTCCGCACGGCGGGGCACGATTCCAAGTTCGGCGTACCGCCGGACGAATTTCCCGAATTGCCGGCAACCGTCGCAGCTGCCGGTGCGCGCGTCGTCGGGCTCCATGCGCACGGCGGCAGCGGCAGTTTTGAACTCGATGGCTGGCTCGCCTCCGCGCGCGTGCTCGCGGCGGCCGCCGCAGAATTTCCGGGCGCGCGTGCGCTCAATCTCGGCGGCGGGCTCGGCGTGCCCGACCGGCCGGACCGCGCGCCGCTTGATCTGGCTGCCTTCGATGCGGCGCTCGGCCAGTTTCATGCGTCGCACCCGGCGTTCGAGCTGTGGCTCGAGCCCGGGCGTTTCCTGGTGGCCGCGGCGGGCGTACTGCTGGCGCGCGTGACCCAGACCAAGGGCAAGGGTCCGGTGCGTTACGTCGGCGTCGCGACCGGAATGAATTCACTGATCCGTCCGGCGCTCTACGGCGCCTGGCACGAGATCGTGAACCTGAGCCGTCTTGACGAACCGGGGGCCGGACGCTGCACGGTTGTCGGCCCGATCTGCGAAAGCGGGGACGTGCTCGGCATCGACCGGCTGCTGCCGGCGTGCCGCGAAGGCGACGTCATGCTGATCGCCGATGCCGGCGCCTATGGCCACGCGATGGGTTCGCACTACAACCTGCGTCCGCCGGCCGCGGAATTGCTGATGCCTGCGTGAGCGAACTCAGCCGGCGGCACCTGTGGCAGCTCGTGCTGATCAATGCGATCTGGGGCTTCAACATCATCGCGATCAAGCTCTGCGTCGATCGCTTCCCGCCGGTGTTCCTGAGTTTCATGCGGTTCCTGATCGTCGGCATCGCCGTGTGGCCGTGGCTGCGCCTCCGCCGTGGCGAGATGCGCTGGCTGCTGACGGCGGCGATCTGCGGCGGCGGGCTGCAGTTCGCATTGATGTTCTCGGGCGTCGCGCTGTCGGGCAGCATGTCGTCAGTCGCAATCACGAGCCAGCTCGGCGTGCCGTTCGCGACGTTGCTGTCGGTGATGCTGCTCGGCGAGCAGATCCACTGGCGCCGCTGGCTCGGCATCGGGCTCGCGTTCGCAGGCGTGCTGGTCCTTGGATTCAGCCCGGAGGTGCTGGCATCGCCGCGCGGGCTCCTGATCATCATGCTCGCCGCCTTCATCGGCGCGATCGGGCTCGTCGCGATCAAGCGCGTGCGTGACCTGGAGCCTCTCGAATTGCAGGCCTGGCTTGCCTGGGCGAGCCTGCCGTTCCTGCTGCCGCTGACATTCCTGCTCGAGTCCGGCCAGTTCGATAGCCTGCGCCAGGCCGACCTGATCGACTGGTCAGCACTCCTGTATTCGGCGGTGCTCGCGAGCCTGTTCGCGCACACCGCCTATTTCGGGTTGATCCGCCGCTACCCGGTGTCGAGCGTCGCGCCGGTGACGGTGCTGTCGCCGGTCTTCAGCATCCTGTTCTCGGTGCTGCTGCTCGGCGACCTGCTCGACTGGCGCATGGTCGCCGGCGGCCTGATGACCCTGTCGGGTGTCGCCGTCATCGTGACCCGGGAAGGCCGGCCGGCGGCGACCACCAGCTGAAATCCGCGCCCCATTGCGGTCCGGCCCCGGCAGGACTACCTTGATTGTGACCTGCGAAGTCCATGGAGTCCTGACCCGAATACCGAATCCCAGGCGTTAACGGCTGACAGGAGGTGTGCCATGTCACATGCCTATGCCGCTCGTGGAGCCCGCCAGACCGTAGTCCTTGCGGCCATCGTCGGATTGCACTTCGCCGTATTCCTGCTCGTAGCAGTGCATCGCTTGGCCCCTGTCTTTGAGCCAAAGCCCACGCCGGTGACGGTGCTGCCAAAACCGCCGGAGCCTGAACCAGCGGTGGTCGTGCCGAAGCTGGGACCGCTCGGCATCTACACACCCGACGCGTATCCGGAGCCGGAAATCCTGATTCCCGTCGTCCCCTCTGACGACAAGGGCACGACATCCGTTGTCGAAAGCGCTGGCGGCGAGACGGCGGGCAGCGGACCCGTTGTCGATTACGTGCCGCCTGTACTTCGCACGCGTGCTGCGAACGTGGCCGCCGCCATCAACTCCTGCTACCCGGCCGCGTCGCGTCGGATGAGCGAAGAGGGCACGGTCGTTGCCCTGGTTACGATCGGCGCTACCGGGCAGGCCGTGAACTGGAGCGTCGCGCAGAGCTCGGGATTTGCCCGGCTCGACGCGGCGATCGCCTGCGTGCTGCGGAAACTGGAATTCGTCGCCGGTCGCAGGGATGGTCAGG
>JANNKZ010000444.1:0-8017 GCA_031396515.1 Gammaproteobacteria bacterium | reverse complement strand
GCCTGCGCCGAGGCGCTCGCCAAGTACCGCATCAACCCGGGCAACGTGGGCCGCGGCAGCAAGCGCGACCCGCAGTTCGCGGCGATGATCGAGGCCGCCTGCCGGCACACCAAGCCGGTGCGCATCGGCGTCAACTGGGGCAGCCTCGACCAGGACCTGCTGACGCGGATGATGGACGAAAACTCGAAGCTGCCCAAGCCGCAGGACGCGCTCGAAGTGCTGCGCGAGGCGACCGTCGTCTCCGCGCTCGCCTCGGCGGCGCGCGCCGAGGAACACGGGCTGCCGCACGACGCGATCGTCATCAGCAGCAAGGTCAGCGGCGTGCAGGACCTGATCGCGATCTACCGCGCGCTCGCCGCGCGCTGCGATTACCCGCTGCACCTCGGCCTCACCGAGGCCGGTATGGGCGCCAAGGGCATCGTGTCCTCGACGGCGGCGATCGCGGTACTGCTCCAGGAGGGTATCGGCGACACCATCCGCGTATCGCTGACGCCGGAACCGGGCGGCGACCGCCGCCAGGAAGTGCGGGTCGCGCAGGAGATCCTGCAGAGCCTCGGGCTTCGCGCCTTCCTGCCGCGGGTCGTCGCCTGCCCGGGCTGCGGCCGCACCACGAGCAGCTATTTCCAGGAGCTCGCACAGCGCATCCAGGATCACGTGCGCCTGCGCATGCCCGACTGGAAGCGCGACTTCGTCGGCGCCGAGAACATGACGGTCGCGGTGATGGGCTGCGTGGTCAACGGACCGGGTGAGAGCAAGCATGCGAACATCGGCATCAGCCTGCCGGGCACGGGCGAGCGGCCGGTGGCGCCGGTGTACGAGGACGGCGAGAAGTCGGTGACGCTCAAGGGCGAACGCATCGCCGAGGAATTCCAGGAGCTGGTCGAACGCTACGTCGCGCGCCGGTTCGCGCGCCGGGAGGCCTGATGGAAACGCTGAAGGAACGGAAGTGCGTGCCCTGCGAGGGCGGCGTGCGGCCGCACGATGCGGCTTCCGCCGCCGGCATGATGAAGCTGCTGCACGCGGACTGGCGCCTGGTCGAGGACGGCAAGGCGATCCGCCGCGACCTGAAGTTTCCCGACTTCTGGCGCACGATGAGTTACGTCAACGCGCTCGCGCACGTGGCAAACGTCGAGGACCATCACCCGGACCTCGAAATCGGCTACAACTACTGCCG
The DNA here is from genome assembly GCA_031396515.1 of Gammaproteobacteria bacterium. Lineage (GTDB taxonomy): Bacteria > Pseudomonadota > Gammaproteobacteria > Steroidobacterales > Steroidobacteraceae > SCUD01. The sequence goes on along the minus strand of JANNKZ010000444.1, from coordinate 6,843 downwards.
GATCCGCTATTCGACGCACGCGATCCAGGGCCTGTCCGACAACGATTTCATCTGCGCGGCCAAGGCCGACGCCCTTGTCCCGTAAGCCCGGCATCGATGCGGCGCATCGCCGCGTCATCTTTGCCTCTTCGCTCGGCACCGTGTTCGAGTGGTACGACTTCTACCTCTACGGCACGCTCGCCGTGTTCTTCTCCGCGCTCTTCTTTCCGCCGGGCAACGACACGGCGGCCTTCCTCGCGAGCCTCGCGACCTTCGGCGCCGGATTCGCCGTGCGCCCGCTGGGAGCGCTCGTATTCGGCCGCATCGGCGACCTGATCGGGCGCAAGTACACCTTCCTGATCACGATCGTCGTGATGGGCCTGTCTACGGCGCTGGTCGGCGTGCTGCCGACCTATGCGCAGATCGGCATCTGGGCACCGATCCTGCTGGTCACGCTCCGCCTCGCGCAGGGCCTCGCGCTCGGCGGCGAGTACGGCGGCGCCGCGACCTACGTCGCCGAGCACGCACCCCAGGGCCGGCGCGGCTATTACACGAGCTGGATCCAGACTACGGCGACGCTCGGCTTCTTCCTGTCGCTCGCGGTGATCCTCGCCTGCCGGCTGGGATTCGGCGAGGAGACGTTTCGCGACTGGGGCTGGCGCGTGCCGTTCCTGATCTCGGTCGTGCTGCTCGGCGTCTCGGTGTACATCCGCCTGAAGCTCCAGGAGTCGCCGATCTTCGTCGAGATGAAGGCGGAGGGCCGGCTGTCGCGCGCGCCGCTGACCGAGAGCTTCGGTCAGTGGCGGAATATGCGGGTCGTGCTGCTCGCCCTGTTCGGTGCGACCGCGGGCCAGGGCGTCGTCTGGTACACGGGACAGTTCTATGCGCTGTTCTTCCTGCTGAACACGCTGAAGCTCGATTTCCAGACCTCGTACCTGCTGATCGCCGGCGCGCTACTGATTGGCACGCCGTTCTTCGTGGTCTTCGGCAAGCTCAGCGACCGCATCGGGCGCAAGCGCATCATGGTCGCGGGCTGCCTGCTCGCGGCGCTGACCTTCATCCCGATCTTCAAGGGCCTCACGCAGACCGTGAACCCGGCGCTCGCCGAATTCGAATCGCGCGCGGCGATCTCGGTCGCCGGTGAGGACTGCACGTTTCGCGTGTTCGCCAAACCGGTGACCGCCTGTGACCAGGCGCGTGATTTCCTGACCAAGGCGGGCGTCAGCTACGAGCACGCCGAGCCGGTGGCGGGCCACGCGGTGGTCACGACGATTGCCGGCACGCAGCTCGACGGCTTCGAGGAAACCCGCTATCGCGATGCGCTGGCGGCGGCGGGCTATCCATCGGCCGCGGATCCGGCGCGCGTCAACCTTCCCGCCGCCTTGCTGCTGCTGACGATCCTGATGATCTACGTGACGATGGTGTACGGCCCGATCGCGGCTTATCTCGTCGAACTCTTCCCGAGCCGCATCCGCTATTCGTCGATGAGCCTGCCGTACCACATCGGCAACGGCTGGTTCGGCGGCTTCCTGCCTTTTCTCGCCGCGGCGCTCGTGGTCGTGACGGGAAACGTCTACTACGGCCTCTGGTATCCGATCGCAATCGCGGCGATGAGCGGCATCGTCGGCTGGATCGGCCTCAAGGAAACGAAGGACGTCGACCTTCGCGCGTAGAAAGGGGACGCATCCCTCTTCCTGGCGGCGCGCCTGCCGGGCTGGCTCGCTCGCTCAGAAGAGAAGAATGGGAAAAAGGGGAAGACCCCTTTTTCCGGAAATTCGCTCGCTCGCCACCCGTCCGGCGGCCGCCAGACGGAAAAGGAATGCGTCCCTATTCAGGTCGGCGTTCGCCTCAATGAATCGGGAACTTCACCGCTGACGCCCAAGGCACGCTGCATGAAGATTCGTTTGATCGGCCTGGCAGCCTGAACGAGTTCGAGGCCGGAGCGGCGCAGCCGCGACTGGAAGTCCCCGTCGCCCTGGAACAGGCGCTGGATGCCGTCTAGCAGCGCGATCGCGGGCAGCGCCTCCGCCTTGCGCCAGCGCTCGTAGCGCCGGAGCGCGCGCCGTTCGCCGGGATCGTCGCCGGCTGCGAGCGCGTCGCTCGCGACGTCCACGAGCGCCGCGACATCCAGGAACGCGAGATTGATGCCTTGCCCCGCGAGCGGGTGCACGGTGTGCGCGGCGTCGCCGACGAGCGCGATACGCGTTCCCGCGTACTGCTTCGCGTGTAGCAGCCGCAACGGAAACGACGAGCGCGGCGCGCTGCAAGCGAGGGTGCCGAGGACGCCGGCCGACGCCGCTGTCACGCGGACGGAGAATTCCTCGTCGCCGCAGGTCGTCAGTTCTTCCGCGAGTGCGGGCGTCGTGGTCCAGACCAGCGACACGCGCCCGTCAGGCAGCGGCAAGAGCGCGATCGGTCCGGTGTCGAGGAAACGTTGCCAGGCGGTCGCCGCATGCGGCCGCTCGGGCACCAGATGGGTGACGACCGCGCGCTGTTCGTAGCCCCAGCTGCGCACATCGATGCCTGCGAACTTCCGCACCGCGGAATCCGATCCGTCGGCGCCGATGACGAGCCCCGCCCGATAATAGCGTCCGCTGGCAAGCGACACCCGAATGGACGCATCGCCCGGTTCGAGCGCCGACAACTCTTCGCGCAGCAGCACGACACCCGCCTCTTGCGCGCGCGCGACGAGCGCCGCCTGCACCGCTCGGTTCTCGACAATGTGGCCGAGATCCGGCTCGCCCAGTTCCGCAGCATCGAACCGGAGCGCCGCGGGACCGGCGGGATCCGAGCGCTCCTCCCAGACCACCATGCGCTCATACGGTGCGGCGCCGCGGGCGACGACCGAGGGCCAGGCACCGGTGCGTTCGAGCAGCTGCTGCGAGGCGCGCGAAAGCGCCGACACGCGCAGATCGAAGGGATCCTGCGCCGCCGGCGGGGTGGCCGGACGCGGCTCCACGAGCGCGATGCGAAGTTCCCGGGTGCCGGGCGAGGTGGCGAACAGCGCGGCCGCGGCGGCGCCCGCCATCGCGCCGCCCACGACGATCACGTCAAAGTCGCGTTTCATCGAGGGACATCATCCCATCTGTACGATCCACTTGACCACCGTAGCTGGCATCGGACAATGGTGCGATATGAAAACCATCCTTCTCGCGGCGGCCGTGTGCGGCCTCACCCTCGGCGTGGCTTCCACCTCGCTCTCCCAGCAGGCGGGCAGCGAGTGGGTGAACATGAACCAGAAGGTCACCGTGCTGATGCGCGAAGGCAAGAACGAGGAGGCCCTCGCGCTCTCGCACCAGGCTCTCGCGCTGGCGGAGCAGAAGGTCGGCCCGCAGCATCGCGACGTGGCGACCTCGCTGAGGAGTCTGGGAATCCTGCAGGAGCGGGTCAAGGACGACCAGGGTGCCGCGGCGTCATATGCACGGGCACTGGCGATCTACGAGAAAGAGTACGGGGAGAAACTCGGCTACGTCAGCCAGACCGCGGAGCTGCTGGCAACCGTGTATGACCGCATCGGCGAGCCGGCCAAGGCCGAGCCGCTTTTCCTGCGGGCTCTCGTGACCGCTGAGACGAGCTACGGCGTGGACAGCCTGTACGCGGCGTCGGCGGCGCACAACCTGGCGCGGCACTACGACCAGCGCAACGAGTTCGACAAGGCCGCGCCCCTGTACGAGCGGGCGGTCGCGCTCCGGGAGCAGGGGCTCAGCGAGAAACACCCCGCCGCCGCCGCTTCGCAGAATTACCTCGCCGCGATGTACGCGCGCAAGGGCGACTACGCCAAGGCGGAGCAGGCCTACATCCGCCTGCTGGCGCTGCGCGCAAAATACCTCGGCGAAAACCACTCAAACCTCGCGGCGATCGAGACGACCCTGGGTGCAGTGTGCCTCAACAAGGGCGACCTCGACGCCGCCGATGGCCACTACCGGCGGGCCCTAGCCATTTATGAAGCGAAACTCGGCCCGGAGCACTTCGAAGTCGCCAACTCGCTGACTCGCCTCGCGACTCTGGAGCTCAAGCGCGAGAAGCCCACTGACGCCGAGTCGTACGTGCGCCGCGCCCTGGCCATCCGCGAGAAGGCTTTCGGCCCGACACATGCGAACACGCTTCAGTCAATGCTGGACCTGGTGACGATCCACCGCGCCGCTGGCAAGGAAGCCGAAGCCGCGGAGCTGGAGAAACGCGTACAGGAACTGCGCGCTCCCAAACCGTAACGGCCGCGCTGCTTTACAGCGACAAGCCCCGCACGAGCCGCGGCTGACGCCCCGCGAGCCCCATGGTGCGGCGCGCAAACTCGTGCTTGACCGGGCGCAGCAGGTCGAACAACAGAAGTCCCGAAGCGCGCAGCGCGCGCGCCGGCGCGAACGGGAATCCGAATCCGCGCACCAGCGAATCGGTGAAGCGCACCACCGCATCGCGGTCGGGCCGGCGCCAGGCGGCATAGCGCTCGAGCAACGCCGGCGCGCCCGGGTCAGCCGTGGCGCCGTGCGCCGCGATGTCCTCGGCGATCAGCTCGGCGAGCGCGGCGACGTCGCGCAGCGCGAGATTGAATCCCTGTCCCGCCACCGGGTGCAGTCCTTGGGCGGCATTGCCGAGGATCACGGCCCGCGTCGCCGTCAGGCGCTCCGAACGCGTCAGCGCGAGCGGATACGACTGGCGCCGCCCGACGCGCGTGAATCGCCCGAGCCGCAGGCCGAAGGCGAGCTGCAACTCGGCGATGAAGGGCGCGTCGTCGAGGGCGAGCGCGCGCGCTGCGGCCTCGGGTGCGAGCGTCCAGATCACGGCGGATCGCCCCTCCGCGATCGGCAGCACCGCGATCGGGCCCGCCGGCGTGAAGCGTTCGTAGGCTGTGTGATCGTGGAAGCGTCCCGTGTCGACGTGCGCGATGACCGCGTGCTGTCCGTACTCGGACACGGACGCCTCGATACCGAGCGCCGCGCGCACGGTGGACTGGGCGCCGTCGGCCGCGACCAGGAGGCGCGCCGTGAAGGCCTCACCCGCATCGGTGACGAGACGCGCGCTTGCGTCGTCACTGGCGGCCTCGCGCACGCCGGAGGCACAGAGCCGAAGCGTCGGGATCGACGCGCAGCGTTCGCGGAGCGCCGCGCCGAGACGGTGATTCTCGACCGTGTAGCCGAGCGCCGCGACGCCCTGCTCCTCGGCGGTCAGGCGCGCCATGCCGAAGCTGCCGCGTTCGGAGACGTGGATACGCCGGATCGGCGTCGCGTGGGCGGCGACCGCCGGCCAGACGCCGATGCCCTCGAACACGCGCCGGCTGCCGCCCGAGAGCGCGGTGGTGCGCGCGTCGAAGCTCGGCTGCTGTTTGGCCGCGGGCGGCACCGGCTCGAACACGACGACCTGGAACGGCAGCCGGGCGAGCGCAGCCGCGAGCGACAGGCCGACCATGCCGCCGCCGGCGATGGCGATGTCGCAGCCGGTCGTGCGCTTCGCTCTCATGCCGCCGCCATCAGCCTCTCGATCTCGTCCGGATCGGTCGGCATCGCCGCCGTCAGCACTTCGGGTTCGCCCGCGGTCACCACCACGTCGTCCTCGATGCGCACGCCGATGCCCCACCATTCGCGCCGCACGCCCGCGGTGCCGGGCGCGATGTAGATGCCGGGCTCGATGGTCATGGCCATGCCGGGCTCCAGCAGCCGCCACTGCTCGCCGACCTTGTATTCGCCGACGTCGTGCACGTCCATGCCGATCCAGTGGCCGGTGCGGTGCATGAAGAACTTGCGGTAGCTGCCGTCCTTGATGAGCTTCGGGACCCGTCCCTTCAGCAGGCCAATGCGCACCAGTCCGCGCGTGATAACGCGCACCGCCGCCTCGTGCGGGTCGTTCCAGTCGCCGCCGGCGCGCGCCTTGTCGATCGCCGCGCGCTGCGCCTCGAGCACCACCTCGTAGACCGCGCGCTGGCGCGGGCTGTAGCGGCCATTGACCGGCAGCGTCCGCGTCACGTCGGAGGCGTAATACTGGTACTCGCAGCCGGCATCGATCAGCAGGAGCTCGCCGTCCTTCATCTGGCGGTCGTTGTCGCGGTAATGCAGCACGCAGGAATTCGGGCCGCTGCCGACGATCGGGTGGTACGAGATGTCGGCGCGGCGGCGGTGGAACTCGTGCAGCAGCTCCGCCATTACCTCGTACTCCATGCGCCCGGGCGCGGCCACCGCCAACGCCCGCCGGTGCGCCGCGCAGGCAATCTGCGCGGAGCGGCGCATCGAGGCGAGCTCGACGCGGCTCTTGAACAGGCGCATCTCGTGCAGCGGGTGGTCGAGCGCGACAAACTCATGCGGCGTGTGCGAACCCTGCTTCGCCTGCGAGCGCAGCTGGTTGACCCAGCCGGTCACGCGCTTGTCGAATTCCGGATGCGCGCCCATCGTGTAGAAAACCCGCGAACGGCGTTCGAGCAGCCCCGGCAGGATCTCGTCGATATCCTGGATCGGGAAGGCGTCGTCGGCGCCGTATTCCTTGACCGCGCCTTCAAGACCCGCGCGCGCGCCGTCCCAGGCCTCGCGCGCGGGATCGCGGTCGCGCACAAACAGCACGTATTCGCCGTGCGGCCGCCCGGGGAGGAGGACAGCAACTGCTTCGGGTTCCGCGAAGCCGGACAGGTCATAGAAATCGCTGTCGGGCCGGTAGTGGTATTCGACGTCGCCGTTGCGGATGCGCACCGGCGCCGCCGGCAGGACCGCGATCGCGTCCTTGCCCATCAGGCGCATCAACTGGCGCCGGCGCCTCGCGAATTCGTCCGGACGGCGCGCGGCGCTCAATGGACGGCCTTCGACGCGGCGGCGCCCGCGCGAAACGCAGCCAGCTCCTCCCAGGCGAGCTGCGCCCCGGCGCGCACGAACTCCTGTAGCTCCG
>JANNKZ010000438.1:0-4995 GCA_031396515.1 Gammaproteobacteria bacterium | reverse complement strand
TGTCACGTGGTCGCGGCCCGTCGCGAAGCACAGGCGGCGGACATCGTCGTCGTCAATCATCACCTGCTGCTCGCCGATCTCGCGATGAAGGACGAAGGCTTCGGCGAGCTCCTGCCCGGAACCGAGGCGGTCGTGCTCGATGAGGCGCACCAGGTACCGGAGATCGCCGCGCAGTTCTTCGGGCGCACGCTCGGCAGCCGGCAGTTCGGCGCACTCTCGCGCGACACGCTTGCGGAATTATCGCGCGCAGGACTCGCCCAGAATGCTGCGCGGGAGCGGCTCGCGTTGCTCGATGACTGCGCGGGCCGAGCGCTGACTGCGATCGCGGGTCTCGGCGAGCGCCTCGACTGGGACGCGCTGCCAGAATCTTTCACCGCTGCGCTCGACGAGACGCGGGATGCGCTGGCGCGGCTGGCGGAGGATCTGGTCGCCGCCGATCCGGAGGATCCGGGCCTGCGCCAGTGCGCGCGGCGGGCGGCCAAACTCACCGACACGCTGCACGCGATCCTCGACCTCGAGACGGATAGCGGCCTGCGCTGGGTCGAGTCGGGCACGCGCGGTTTTACCGTTTCTTTCACGCCATTCGAGGTGGCGACCCGGCTCGGCGAACTCATGAAGGCCCAGGGCGGCGCCTGGATCTTTACCTCGGCGACGCTCGCGGTCGGCGACGATTTCTCCCATTTCCTCGGTCGCATCGGCGCGCCGTCGGCCGCCTCCGTGCGCATCGAAAGCCCCTTCGATTTCGAGCGACAGGCACTCCTTTATTTACCGTCCGGCCTGCCGGATCCCGCGAGCCGCGATTTCACCGCCCAGGTCGTCGCCGAGGCGCTGCCGCTGATCGAGGCGGCCGGCGGCCGGAGCTTCCTGCTGTTCACCAGCCATCGCGCGCTGCGGGAGGCGGCGAGGCTTCTCGCCACGCGTCCCGGATTCATGGAACGTTACCCGCTCCTGGTGCAGGGCGAGGCGCCGCGCGAGACCCTGCTGAAACGGTTCCGCGAACTCGGCAATGCCGTGCTGCTGGGCACGTCCAGCTTCTGGGAAGGCGTGGACGTGCGCGGGCATGCGCTCGCGGTCGTCGTGATCGACAAGCTGCCGTTCGCCGCGCCGGAGGATCCCCTGCTGAAGGCGCGGCTCGAGGGCATTCGCCGCCGCGGCGGCAATCCGTTCCGCGATTTCCAGCTGCCGCAGGCGGTGCTCGCGCTGAAGCAGGGCTTCGGCCGGCTGATCCGCGACCGCGAGGACTTCGGCGTCGTCGCGATCTGCGACCCGCGGCTTCGTAGCCGTGGCTACGGGCCAATGTTCCTGGGCGCGTTGCCGCCGGCGCGCATCGTGACCGATGCAGGGGAGGCGACCGCTTTCCTGCGGCGGCGCCTGGCCGAGGCCGGTATCCGTGCGCCGGAGGCCTTGGAGGCATGAGGCTGCTCGCGCTCGACACGGCGACCGAAGCCTGCTCGGCCGCCCTGCTGCAGGACGGCGGCGTGAGCGAACGCTTCGAGGTCATCGGCCGCGGTCATGCGGAGCGGCTGCTGCCGATGGCGGATGCCTTGCTCGGCGAAGCCGGAATCGCTGTCGGCGATCTCGACGCCATCGCGTTCGGCCGCGGTCCGGGCGGCTTCACCGGCCTGCGCATCGCCGCCGGTGTCGCCCAGGGACTGGCGGCGGGCGCGCGCTTGCCGGTCGTGCCCGTCAGCAATCTCGCCGCAATCGCCGCGGCCGCGGCGCGTGAAACCGGCGCGTTACGCATCCTCGCTTGTCTCGATGCGCGCATGGGCGAGGTGTATTGGGCGGCTTTTGCCTGGGACGCGGGCACGCTAAGGGCGGAGACTGAAGAGCGGCTGTCGAAACCGAATGGCGTTCTGCCGCCGGAACCGGGAACCTGGCGCGGCGCGGGTTCGGGGTTCGCCGCGTATCCGGAAATCGCCGACCGCCTCGGGCAGCGGCTTGTAGGCGTCGACGGTGGCCTGCTCCCGCACGCCGCCGACATCGCCCGCCTCGCGGCGCTCGAATTCTCGGCCGGGCGCGGCCTGCCGGCCGCTCGCGCCCTGCCGGTCTACCTGCGTAACGATGTCGTTCACCGACGCTGAATCCGGCGATGTCATAATTCTGCAACGATGACCCGGCAGGCTCTGCGACCGCTAATGGCTGAAACGCGCATCCTGGTGGTCGAGGACGAGCAGCCCATCCGCGACCTGATTGCTTTCGGCCTGCGCCGCGCCGGCTACCAGGTCGCGCTCGCCGAGGACTGCCAGGCGGCGCGCGTCAGTATCGGCGACCGGCGGCCCGACCTGATCCTGCTCGACTGGATGCTGCCCGACATGAGCGGCCTCGAACTCGCGCGCCAGCTGCGCCGCGGCGCCGAGACGCGCGACATCCCGATCATTTTCCTGACCGCTCGCGCGGACGAATCCGACAAGGTCACCGGGCTCGAAGGTGGCGCCGACGATTACCTGACGAAACCATTTTCGGCACGGGAACTCGTGGCCCGCATCCAGGCGGTCCTGCGCCGCAGCGCGCCGGCGGGCGCGGAGGAGCGCGTCAGCGTCGAAGGATTGACGCTCGACCAGGCCGGCCACCGCGTGCTCGCGGAAGGCCATCCGGTCGCGCTCGGACCGACCGAATACCGGCTGCTACAGTTCCTGATGACGCACCCGGACCGCGTCTACTCGCGTGGCCAGCTGCTCGACCGCGTCTGGGGCGGCAACGTGTACGTGGAGGAGCGCACCGTGGACGTGCACATCCGGCGCCTGCGCAAGGCGCTCGAGCCTTCCGGATGCGACCGCTTCGTGCAGACCGTGCGCGGCGCAGGCTATCGCCTGTCGGCGCAGGACGGCTGAAAGTGCTCCGCGCCTGGATGCTCGCGCTCCTGCGATTGACCATCGCGCTCGCGATCGCGGTGATCGCCGGTCTCATCACCGGGCGCATCGCCCTCTGCCTCACGATCGTGCTCGGCGGCCTGCTCACCTGGCAATTCGCGAACCTGCTCCGTCTCCAGCACTGGCTGCGCCATCGCGCGCACGAAGATCCGCCGGACATCGGCGGTGTCTGGGGCGACGTCATCGGCATCATCGCGCGCATCTATCGGCGCAAGCAGTTCCACAAACGGCGCATGAACCGGCTGATCCGCGAATTCCGGCGCCTGACCGCCGCGCTGCCGGACGGTGCCGCGCTGCTGTCTCCGAACCACGAGATTGTCTGGTTCAATCGCGCCGCGGGAATCATGCTCGGGCTCAAACGACGGGCGGACCGCGGCATGCCGATCGAGAACCTGGTCCGGCAGCCCGAGTTCACCGATTACCTGCAACGCGGGGCCGGCGGCAACGGCGTCGTGATTCGCGTGCAGGGTGGCGAAGCCTGGCTGTCGCTCGTCGTCATCCCCGCCGGCGGGCAGTTCCTGCTGCTGGTGCGCGACGTGACGCGCGAGGCGCGGCTCGAACAGATGCGCAAGGATTTCGTCGCGAATGCCTCGCATGAGCTGCGCTCACCGCTCACCGTGATCTCCGGCTATCTCGACGAGCTCGGCGACGAGAGCGGGCTCGCGGCCGAGTGGCAGGATCCGCTCAGCGACATGCGACGCCAGGCTGTGCGCATGCGCGAGATTGTGGACGACCTGCTTGAACTGTCGCGCCTGGAATCGACGGCCGACGAAGCACCGTTCGTTCCGGTCGACGTCGCCGCGCTCCTGGACCGGCTGGTACGGGAGGCGCGCGCAGCGGAATCGACGTCGGCGCACATCGAACTCACGGCGGACCGGTCGCTCGGCTTGCAGGGCAGCGAAAGCGAACTGCATTCGATTGCCTGGAACCTGATCTGGAATGCGATGAAGTACACGCCGGCCGGCGGCACCGTGTCCGTGAGCTGGGCGCGCGAGCCGGCGGGCGCCAGGCTCGAGGTGCGGGACACCGGCATTGGCATCGCCGCGGAGCACCTGCCGCGGCTCACCGAACGCTTCTATCGCGTCGATCGCGGGCGCGCCCGCGCGAAAGGCGGCTCCGGCCTCGGCCTTTCGATCGTGAAACACGGATTACAGCGGCATGGCGGCCGCCTCGAAATCGCGAGCGAAGAGGGCGCGGGCTCGACATTCACCGCCCATTTCCCGGCACGCAGAATCATCGCGCGACTGGTGGCTGCAACAAAAGCGTCATAGTCGGTAGCGATAATCCGGTCGGCCGCACCGCCTGCACGGTGCACAAGTCAGAACAAACCGGAGATCGCCTCGTGAAAAAGTCTCTTTTGACCATTGCCGTCGCGAGCATTCTGGCCGCGCCGGCCTACGCGCAGCAGGCCCCGACCAACGACGAGATTCTGCGCCAGCTGCAGGCACTCGGACAGCGGGTCGAAAAGCTCGAACAGGACAACACGACACTGCGCACCGAGAACGAGGAACTGCGCGCTAAGAACGAGCGCATCGAGGCGACCACCGAGTACCTGCGCGACAATGCTTCCGCGACGCGCAAGCAGCTCGCGGAAGAAGGGCCGAAAGTCGCCGAGGCCGACCGCATCACGAAGGCCGCCGAATGGGCCTCGCGCATCGCCTGGAAGGCGGACCTGCGCTACCGGCACGAATTCCTGGATCCGGAAGAGGCGGCCACCGACCAGACGCGCCAGCGCATCCGCGCGCGTTTCGGCCTGACCGGCAAGGTCAACGACACGGTGTCGGCGACGATCCAGATCGCGACCAACGGCGCGAACAACGACCCGCGTTCAACCAACCAGACGCTTGGTGAAGGCAACACGCGCAAGGGCCTCGGCATCGACCTGGCCTATGCGGAGTGGAAGCCGGTGGACGGCCTCGCGCTGCAGGCCGGCAAGATGCCGCAACCCTGGGTGAAGCCGCCGGGCCTGCTGTGGGACGGCGACATCACGCCGGAAGGCATGGCGATCAAGTATGCGAAGGGCCCGTTCTTCGCCAATGGCTACGGCTTCTGGCTGTCGGAGCGCAGCGCCGCAAGCGATGCGACCCTGCTCGGAGGTCAGCTGGGCATGGTCGGCAATCTC
>JANNKZ010000434.1:0-2012 GCA_031396515.1 Gammaproteobacteria bacterium | reverse complement strand
CGGGACGTTTCCCGCCTATAATCGGAATTATGTAAGCCGGGGCCTGCCGACTGCACATGGGGCACGAACAGGAACTGACGATTCTTTTCGCGGACGTCGTCGGCAGCACGCGGCTGTTCGAGATGCTCGGCGACATCGCGGCGCGCGACAAGGTCGCGGTCTGCATCGACGTCATGCGCCGATCGACCGAGCAGCATGGCGGCACTGTCGTCAAGACGATGGGCGACGAGATCATGGCGACCTTCGCCGACTGCGACGCGGCGATGGACGCGGCGGTCGAGATGCAGACGGTCATCGCCGGCCATCCCGAGCTCGATGTCGAAGGCCAGCAGATCGCGATCCGCATCGGCTGCCACTTCGGGCCGGTCGTGATCGAGTCGCGCGACGTTTTCGGCGCGGCGGTACACACCGCGAACCGCATGACGAGCCAGGCCAAGGCCGGGCAGATCATCATCACCGATTCCATCTTCGGGCGGTTGTCGGACGAATGGCGCATGGTCGCCCGTCAGGTCGACGTCGCCGTACCGCGCGGGCAGCACGGCGAGGTGACGATATTCGAGGTGCTCTGGCAGCACGGCGAGACGACCAGCATGCTGCCGGCGATCGCGACGATCAGCGAGCAACAGAAGGAATTCCGGATTCGCCTGCGCTACCTCGGCAGCGAACTCGTGCTCGACCACCGCGAGCGTTCGTCCGCGACGCTCGGCCGCGGCCAGGAGAACGATCTCGTCATCAAGGGCAACCTGGTGTCGCGTCTGCACGCGCGCATCGAGGCGGGCAAGAACCGGTTCATGCTCGTGGACCAGAGCACCAATGGCTCATTCGTGCACGGACAGGACGGCGACGATGCCTTCGTCCGGCGCGATGCTATTCCGCTGAAAGGCACGGGCGTCATCGGGCTCGGCCGCGTGCCGGAGCCGCAGTCGTACCACACCGTGGAATTCTTCTGCGAGGACGGCCCCGTCCTCGAGCCACCGGACATAACGGCCGGTTGAGGGTCTGGCTCAGCCGCCGGCGAGCCGCGCGTCCAGTTCCTCGATCTCGCGGCGCAGCCGCGCCGGCAGCCGTGCGCCGTAGCCGTCGAAGTAGCGGGCGATCTCGGCCGCTTCCCGGCGCCAGGCCGGCGCATCCACCGACAGCAACTCCGCGACGGTCGAGTCGTCGAGGCCGAGTCCCGACAGGTCGAGCGAATCGGGGCGCGGCACGGCGCCGATCGCCGTGTCGGCACCGGTCGCCTGCCCGATCGAGCGGCCGATGATCCAGGCGAGCACGCGCAGGTTCTCGCCGTAACCCGGCCACAGGAACTTGCCGGCGGCATCGCGCCGGAACCAGTTGACGTGGAAGACGCCGGGCGGCCGTTTCAGGCGGTCGGACATCGACAGCCAGTGGCCCCAGTAGTCGGCGAAGTTGTAGCCGGCGAACGGTTTCATCGCCATCGGGTCGCGGCGCACGATGCCGACATCGCCGGTGGCGGCCGCGGTCGTCTCGGAGGCCATGCCGGCGCCGACCAGCACGCCGTGCGACCAGTCGCGCGCCTGGAACACCAGCGGCGCAAGCGTACGGCGCCGTCCGCCGAACACGAGTGCGGTGATCGGCACGCCGGTGGGCGCGTCCGCCTGCGGCGAGTAACTCGGGTTCTGGCGCGCCGACACCGTGAACCGCGAATTCGGGTGGGCCGCGGGTCCGCGCACCGGATCGAACGGCCGTCCCTGCCAGTCGAGCGCGGGCTGTCCGTCGTCGAGTCCTTCCCACCAGGGTTCGTTGTTCGCCGTGAGGCCGACGTTCGTGAAGATCGTGTCGCGGCGGATCATCTCGAAGGCGTGGCGGTTCGTCTTCGCGTTCGTGCCCGGCACGACGCCGAAGTAGCCGGCCTCCGGATTGATCGCCCTCAGCCGTCCGTCCGGGCCGGGATGCAGCCAGGCGATGTCGTCGCCGACCGTCCAGATCTTCCAACCCGGCATCGAGGCCGGCGGAATCAGCATGGCGAGATTCGTCTTGCCGCAGGCCGAGGG
>JANNKZ010000429.1:0-2546 GCA_031396515.1 Gammaproteobacteria bacterium | reverse complement strand
GGCCGTCAGCGACGCGAGGCAAAGAGCCAAAAACCCGAACGTCAGGCTGGGCTGTCGCATGACAGCTAGAACGAGCGGCCGGGCCCGGTTGGCTCGACGGCCGGCGCCTCAGGCCATCGCGCTGAGCTCCCCGCCGATCGTGCCGCGCAGCCGTGCCACCGCGTACTTCTTGCGGCTCAGCACCGTGTCCCGCGGCGCACGGCAGGCGCTCGCCATCTCGCGGATGCTCGCTCCCTGCGACCACATCAGGATCACCTTGCGTTGCTCGGCCGGCAGCCGGTCCACCGCGCCTTGGAGGAGGTCGTGCACCTGACCACGTTCAACTTCCTGCTCCGGGCCGCCGCCGCCGCCGGATTCGTCGATCAGGGCGTCCAGCAGGCCCGGATCCACGGTGCGGGTACGCACGATGCCGTGCTTCCTCGTGTACTCGTCGAGGAAGGCATTGCGGGCGACCTTAAAAAGGTAGGCGCGCAACTCGGATTCCTCGCCGCTCGCGCAGGCGCCGCGGTTTCGCGCACCCAGCAGCTTGAGCCAGGCCGCCTGGGCCAAGTCCTCGGCCCGTTCCGGGCTGTGGGTCATCCGGGTGAGGAAGCGCACCAGCAGCGGGTGGTAACGCCGGTAAAGTTGATCGATGGAAGTGTCCATGAGCCCCCCTGATTTGCCGATGGGGCCATTCCGCACCTGCGTCCCAGCAGAGTCCTGAAGCGCCGCTGAAGGATGGTTTAACCTTTCCTGAGGGAAGGGCGGACAAGCCAACCGGGCGGCGGCAATCGTTCTCCGGGAGTCCGTCGAAGCTCGAGGAGTACCGACATGCGCGCCCGTTCGATCACCCTGTCCGCCGCCGTCGCTGGCGTCCTGCTAGCCGCCCCGGCAGCCCGGGCCGCCGACCCCGAGTTCCAAACCTTCTTCTTCGACGTCTGCCTGTCGCCGACGGGCGCGCTCGCGACCCGCTGCGCCGAAACGCCGGGGGCGACCGGCGACCTCTCGGGCGACAGCGAGTCCTCGCTGAACCCGAGTCAGAACCTGAGTTACAACCAGCCGGCCATCAGCGTCGCCCAGACGCGGAGCAAGGAGGCGAGGGAACGGGGCGAGAAGCTTCGGGATGACGACGGCGCGGCCGAGGGTGCCGCGGTCGCCGGTCCATTCAGCCTGCTCGTCAACGTGCACGGCACCTGGTTCGACAAGGACACGGATCCGGCGGTCAACGAAGAGCGCGGTTTCGACGGCGGCAGCGAAGCGGTGGAGATCGGCTTCGACTACCGGCTGTCCGAGCGCGCTGTGCTCGGCGCGATTGTAGGCTTCGAGCGCATGGATTACGACTTCGACGCCGAGGCGGCGGGAGTCAACTTCGTGCCCGCCTCGGAAGCGGGCGACGCCGACTCCGACAACATGTACCTGACGCTGTTTGCGTCCTGGAGCGTCGGCAAGAGCGGCTACCTCGAGCTCGCGGCGGGCTACGAGCAGAATGACGGCACGTACCGACGGAACTCCGTGTTCCAGGAATCCACCCGCACGATTGCGCAGACGAATGTGCTGGTCGAAGGAGATGCCGACGGCGACGTCCAGTGGGCGAGCCTGAACGGCGGCTTCGACATGGATCGCGGCGCCTGGAATTTCGGGCCCTATGCCGGGATCACGATGACGAAGGCTTCGGTCGACAGCTATACGGAAAGCGATTTGAACGGCTCAGGTCTCGCCATGAGCTTCGACAAGACCGACCGCGATTCACTGCTTGGGCACGCGGGTTTCCGCGTGAGCTACGTCGGCAGTTCCAGCATCGGCATCGTGATGCCGCAGCTTCGCCTCGAGTTCCAGCACGATTTTGAGGACGACCCAAGCGACGCGATCGCGCGGTTCGTGCTCGACGGCACTGGCACCGAGTACCAACTGATCGGCGATGAAGGGGATTCTGATTCGATCAATGCCGGGTTCAGCATTGCCTTCGTGCTGCCGAACGGCTGGATGCCGTTCTTCGACTACTCGGTGCTGCTCGAGAACGACGCGCTCGACCGGCAGCGGGCGACGCTGGGATTGCGGGTCGAGTTTTGATCGAAAAACACGCGTAAGTACTTGCCTTTATTGGGATTTCTGGTAGAAATACTGTATGTAATTACAGCCTACCGGAGAGCCCCATGGAAGGCCCGCTTTCGGAAGTCTCCACTCCCGATCTGATCGACCGTATTACGGAGCTGGCCGGGCATCTGAATGCCGCCAACGCGCGCTGGCTCGCGCTCATCGCCGAGTTCGACCGGCGCCGCGGCTGGGCCGAGTGGGGCGTGAAGTCATGTGCCCACTGGTTGAACTGGAAGTGCGGCATCGCATTGGGCGCGGCGCGGGAGAAGGTGCGTACCGCGCATGCCTTGGTTGGTCTGCCGCGGATCGCGGAGGCGATGGCGGAGGGGAGCCTCAGCTTCACCAAGGTTCCTGCTATGACGCGGGTCGCGGAGCCGGCAACCTAATATATTTTCCTGATTGTCGGCTTGAACGGCACCGCGACCCACGTCGAGAAGCTGGTGCGGTCGTATCGGCGGGCACAGGAGAGCCAG
>JANNKZ010000422.1:0-3044 GCA_031396515.1 Gammaproteobacteria bacterium | reverse complement strand
CAGTGACGGTCAAGGCCCCGTCGTCTGGCATGGCCGTCGTCTGGCATGGACACTATTTAAAGTACCTCGAGAACGCCCGCTGGGCATTGATGGACCGGCTTGGTTACGGCTACGAGGTCATGGTCGCCTCCGGCTACCTGTGGCCCATCATCGAGACTCACGTTCGCCATGTTCGCGCTGCCCGATTCGGCGATCGGCTCAACGTCATGGCATCGCTGGTCGAATGGCAGAACCGGCTGGCCATCAACTATCTGGTGACGGACGCGGCGACCCGCGAACGTGTCGCGCGTGCCCGCACCGTGCAGGTCGCCGTGGATCGGGCGTCCGGCGAACTGCAGTTCGTTTCACCGGCCGCGTTCGTCCGGCAGATCGAAGCTGCCTTGACGGTCATCCAGCCCGATAATGCCCAGGCGATCCTGCGGGAGCAGCCGGGATGAGCGGACAGGTGCTGGTCACAGGTTCGAGCCGCGGCATCGGTCGCGCGATCGCGCTGCGCCTGGCCCGCGATCAATTCGACGTGATCGTCCATTGCCGGGCGCGCCAGGAACAGGCCCTTGAAGTCGTAACGGAAATTAAGCAGCTCGGGGGACGCGCGCGCCTCCTGATGTTCGACGTGGCGGATCGCGGCGCGGCCGCGGCGGCGCTGGAATCCGACATCGCCGCGCATGGCGCATATTACGGCGTCGTCTGTAACGCCGGCATCGCGGTCGACGGCGCATTTCCCGCGCTCAGCGCGGCGGCCTGGGATGACGTCATCCGGACCAATCTCGATTCCTTCTATAACGTACTGCAGCCCGTCGTGATGCCGATGGTGCGGCGACGAAGCCCCGGGAGGATCGTCACCCTGTCCTCCGCAGCCGGCATCATCGGCAATCGCGGGCAGGTCAACTACAGCGCTTCGAAGGCCGGCATCATCGGCGCCACCAAGGCGCTCGCCGTCGAACTCGCCAGCCGCGAGATCACGGTGAATTGCGTGGCGCCCGGTCTCATCGAAACCGACATGGTTAGCGGCTCGACGCCGATCGAGAGGATCCTGGAAATGGTGCCGGCCGCACGCATGGGCCGCCCGGAGGAGGTTGCCGCGGTCGTCGGCTTCCTCATGTCCGCGGATGCCGCCTACGTCACGCGCCAGGTCATCTCCGTCAACGGCGGGCTGTGCTGATGGGGCGCGTGGTCATCACTGGATGCGGCGGGGTCACGGCATTCGGTTGCAGCTGGCCCGAAATCAGCGCGTGCTTCCGCGCCGGCCGCAATGCGGTTCGCTACATGCCGGAATGGAACGCGCTGACTGAACTGAACACGCGCCTGGCCGCCCCAATCGACGGCTTCGAGCCGCCCGCGCACTGGACCCGCAAGCAACTGCGCAGCATGGGCCGCGTGTCGCAATTCGCGGTCCGCGCGGGCGAGCTGGCGCTGGTCGAAGCGGGGCTCGCCGGCGATCCGTCGATCAAGGACGGCCGCATGGGCGTCGCCTGCGGTTCTTCCGTGGGCAGCACGCCGGATATCAGGCATTTCGTCGAGATGCTGCAGACCGGCAAGACCGGTGAACTCAACGCCAACTCCTACGTCAGGATGATGCCGCACACCGCTGCCGCGAATGTCGGCATTTTCTTCGGGTTGACGGGCCGGATCATTCCGACGTCGAGCGCCTGTACCTCGGGAAGCCAGGGCATCGGCTACGCATACGAAGCCATCCGTTCCGGAAAGCAACTGATGATGCTTGCCGGCGGCGCCGAAGAGCTATGCCCGAGCGAAGCCATCGCCTTCGACTTCCTTTATGCAACCAGCCGCCGCAACGACTGCCCGTCGCAGACGCCACGCCCCTACGATCGGAACCGCGATGGGCTCGTCGTCGGCGAGGGAGCGGCCATGTTCGTCCTCGAGGACCGCGATCACGCCGTGGCCCGCGGCGCGAGCATCTTTGCGGAGATCGTCGGCTTTGCCAGCAACTCGGACGGTTCGCACGTGACGCGACCGATGGAAACGACGATGCGCCGCGTCATGGAACTCGCATTGCAGGATGCCGGCCTTCCGCCGGGTGCCATCGGTTACGTCAATGGGCATGGAACCGCCACTGAACACGGAGACATCGCCGAGACTCGCGCCACGTCAGCGCTGCTCGGCAGCCGCGCGCCGATCAGTTCGCAGAAGAGCTACCTCGGTCATACGCTCGGCGCCTGCGGAGCGCTCGAGTCGTGGTTCACGATCGCGATGATGAAGGACGGCTGGCATGCGCCGACGATCAACCTGGATGAGGTTGATCCGCTCTGCGGCGAACTGGATTACTTGACCGGCGCAGGCCGCCTGCTCGATGTCGAGTTCTCAATGAGCAATAACTTCGCCTTCGGCGGCGTCAATACGTCACTGATTTTCCAGCGCGGCGGGTAACGCGGCCTCGAGACAAGCGAATGGGCAACAACGAAGTCTTTCTGCTGGCGATCCTGCTCGTCTTCTCGGTTCCCTACCTCGTATGGAGGCTGGCCAGGACCGAGTATTTCGCGCCGCTTGTCGTGGTGCAGATCATCACGGGCATCGTGCTCGGTCCGGGGCTCGTCGGCGCGCTCTATCCCGACTATCACGCCTTCCTCTTCAGCGAGCCGGTCGCGCTGTCGTTGAACGGCATCGCCCTGTGGGGCGTGGTCTGTTTCGTCTGGCTGGCGGGCATTGAACTGGACGTGGGAAGCGCCTGGCTGCACCGGCGCGAGACCGGCATCACGGCCGCATTGGCGCTCAGCGTGCCATTGCTGGCGGGAGCCGCCGTGGCGACCGGCATGTCGGCATACGCCGGTTGGATCGGTGCCGGCGCGCTGCGTTGGCAGTTCGTCTTTGCAGTCGGGATGTGTTGCGCGGTAACGGCCTTGCCCGTCCTGGTGCTGCTCCTCGATAAGCTCGCGATCCTGCGCGAGCCGCTCGGCCAGCGCATCCTGCGGTACGCAAGCCTGGACGACATCGCCATCTGGAGCGTGCTGGCGATCATCCTGATGGACTGGGACCGCATGGGCCGTCAGACCCTGTACCTGATCGCCTTCGTCGCCGCCAGTTTC
>JANNKZ010000405.1:0-2154 GCA_031396515.1 Gammaproteobacteria bacterium | reverse complement strand
GCGTCCCGTGTTGATCGTCAACTCGGCGCGCGCTGAGCCGGCAACGGACGCCTGAGATGGCCGCTTCCTGGTTCCGCCAGCCCAGCATCCTCCCGGGCTTCGGGCTTACGCTCGGGTTCACGACATTCTTCCTGAGCGCCCTGGTGCTGCTGCCGCTGGCGGCGCTGATCTTCAAGACCACGTCGATGACCTGGTCAGAGTTTCTCGACGTGGTGCTGGATGAACGAGCGCTGGCGTCCTACCGGCTGAGTTTCGGCGCTGCCTTCATCGCCGCGACCGTCAACGCTTTCTTTGGCTTCATCGTCGCCTGGTCGCTCGTGCGCTACGAGTTTCCGGGGCGCCGCCTGGTCGATGCGCTGATCGACCTGCCCTTCGCGCTGCCCACTGCCGTGTCGGGTATCGCGCTCGCCACGGTTTTCTCCCCGACGGGCTGGCTGGGCGTGAGGCTGCAGGAGTTGTTCGGCATCCAGGTCGCCTACACGTGGCTCGGTGTCGTCGTCGCGCTGATCCTGATCGGCCTGCCGTTCGTAGTGCGCTCGGTGCAGCCCGCGCTGGTCGAAGCGCAGCGCGACCTGGAGGAAGCTGCCGAAACACTCGGCGCGAGCCCCTTTACGGTGTTCCGCCGCATCATCCTGCCTGCGGTGCTGCCGGCGCTTGTCACGGGCTTCACGATGGCGTTCGCGCGCGGCGTCGGCGAGTACGGGTCGGTGGTGTTCATCTCCGGCAACCTGCCGCTCAAGACCGAGATCACGCCGCTCCTGATCGTCATCAAGCTCGAGCAGTACGACTATGACGGCGCGGCGGCGCTCGGCTTCTTCATGCTCGCCATGTCCTTCGTCATGCTGCTCGCGATCAACCTGGTACAGGGCTGGGGCCAGCGCCGGCTCGGCCAGGCGGGCGCGCGCTGATGGCCGGCGGTGTGGTCTGGATGGCGGGCGGACGGCGCATGACGCGCGGCGCGCGACTGACGCGCATCGTCATGCTGGCCGTTTCGATCGGCTTTCTCGGGCTCCTGCTGCTGGCGCCGCTCGGCGCCGTGCTGGCGCAGGCCTTCGCAGCCGGCCACATCGTTTTCCTCCAGAGCTTCAGCGATCCCGACACGCAGGCGGCAATCCGCCTCACGCTCCTGACCGCAGCGATCGTCGTGCCGGCCAATACGCTGTTCGGCATCGCCGCGGCCTGGGCCATCGCGCGCTTCGAGTTCCGCGGCAAGAGCCTGCTGGTCACGCTGATCGACCTGCCGTTCGCGGTCTCGCCGGTGATCGCCGGTCTCGTGCTGGTGCTGCTGTTCGGTGCGCAAGGCTGGTTCGGCGAATGGCTGCTCGACCACGACATCTCTATCGTGTTCGCGGTGCCGGGGATTGTACTCGCGACGATCTTCATCAGCTTTCCGTACGTCGCGCGCGAACTGATCCCGCTGATGCAGCAGCAGGGCAGCGACGAAGAAGTCGCCGCGCTCTCGCTCGGCGCCGGCCCCTGGATCACGTTCCTGCGGGTGACCTTGCCGAAGATCCGCTGGGGCCTGCTGTACGGCGTGATCCTTTGCAACGCCCGCGCGATGGGTGAGTTCGGCGCCGTGTCGGTCGTGTCCGGCCACATCCGCGGCCTCACCAACACCATGCCGCTGCAGGTCGAGATCCTGTACAACGAGTACAATTTCGTCGCGGCATTCGCGGTGGCCTCGCTGCTCGCGCTGCTCGCGATCCTGACGCTCGTGGCCAAGACACTCGTGGAGTGGCGCTCGGGCATCGGAGGGCATTGAGCTTGCATCCGCTGCTGACGGACTCTCTCGCCGGGCTCCGCCGCCTGGTGGCACCGCGCTCGCTCGAACGGCTGCTGCTGCTCTCGATCGGCGGCGGCCTGTTGGTTGCGATGGTGGCGATCGCGCTCGGCGCCGTCGGGCTGCTGCGCGAACAGGCGGCCGAACAGGCGCTGTCGCGCGTGCGCGCGGCCGCGCATGCCGCGCGCTACGAGATCCGCCGCGTCAACGAAGACACGCTCACGACGGCGCGGTTGCTCGCGGGCCGCCCGACGCTCGCGCGCCTGATGCTCGAGGCGAACGACACGCAGCTCCCGCTCTTTCTCCGACGGTTCTGCGATACCGCCGGCCTCGACGCCTGCGGACTCTTCATCGACACCCGCCTGGTCGCCTCG
>JANNKZ010000404.1:0-5767 GCA_031396515.1 Gammaproteobacteria bacterium | reverse complement strand
GCCCGCATCGACGGCGAGTATCGCCGTCGCGAGCTGGTCGAGGATCGTCGCGGGATCGACGGTCAGCGGCGCGGGATCACGCATCATTGCGCGATCCTCGCGGCGAACAGAGTCGGATCAGCTGTTGGGGGTCGGAGCGGGAGCCGGCGCAGGTGTCGGCGCCGGTGTCGGGCGCGGCACTTGCGGGCGCGCGGGAACCGGCGTCTGCGGATTCTGTGTCGAGGCCTGGCGCACGTGGAACGTGACTTGCTGGCTCGAGATCACCGCCTGGCGATTGCTGTCGTACACCACTGCGCGCAGAAAATGCGAGCCGCGCGGCAGGCCCGTGAGCGTGAGGCCGTAGCCGTCTTCTGCCGTGCGGAGATTGCCGTTCACGAAGAACATGATCGCGTGATCCGGTTGCAGCTCGCCGCCGAGTTCCGCCACGACGCTGACCGTCGCATCTGAGCCGAAGAACACCTGGTCCGGCGTCGGCTGCACGATCCTGAGCGACTCGTACATCGGCGAGTCCGACCCGTCGTCCGGCGGGTTGTACGAAGGCGCCGCATTGCCGGGCGAATCCGATTCGTAGGCATTCGGCGCGACCACGGTCACGAGTACCGCATCCGGGGAGCCCGGCTGGTCCGCGTAATGGACGATCCCGTCCTTGTCGACCCACCGGTAGATCTCCTGGGGAGTGGCAACCAGGGGCAACATCAGTCCGGCGAGGATCAGGAGTATGCGCATTCGGGGAGCATAGCCCTTCGCCTGCCGAACCGGCAAAACAGGGGCGTCATAATGTGAACCGCCCCCTGCTCTGCTGCCTGGCGCCTCAGAGGCTGTAGTACATGTCGAGCTCGACCGGATGTGTCGACATCCGGAAGCGGGTCACCTCTCCTTCTTTCAGGCCTATATAAGCGTCGATCAGGTCGTCGCTGAACACGCCGCCGCGCTTCAGGAATTCGCGGTCGCGATCGAGATGCTCGAGCGCCATGTCGAGGGAATGGCAGACCTCCGGGATATTCTTCGCTTCTTCCGGCGGCAGGTCATAGAGATCCTTGTCCGAAGCATCGCCCGGATGGATCTTGTTCTGGATGCCGTCGAGTCCCGCCATCAGCATCGAGGCGAACGCGAAATACGGATTCGCAAGCGAATCGGGGAAGCGCACCTCGATGCGCCGGCCCTTCGGGTTCGACACCCACGGTATGCGGATCGACGCCGAGCGGTTGCGCGCGCTGTAGGCGAGCATGACCGGCGCCTCGAAGCCGGGCACGAGGCGCTTGTAGCTGTTCGTGCCGGGATTGGTGAAGGCGTTCAGCGCCTTCGCGTGCTTGATGATGCCGCCGATGTAATAGAGCGCGATGTCGGACAACCCGGCGTAGCGCTCGCCCGCGAAGATGTTCTTGCCGTCCTTCTGCAAGGACTGGTGCACGTGCATGCCGCTGCCGTTGTCGCCGACCAGCGGCTTCGGCATGAAAGTCAGTGTCTTGCCGTGGCCGTGCGCGACGTTCCACAGCGCGTACTTGAGGAGCTGCACCTCGTCGCCCTTCTTCGTCAGCGTGTTCGGTCCGACGTTGATCTCGCCCTGGCCGCCGGTGCCGACTTCGTGGTGGTGCACTTCGACTTTCAGGCCGAGCTCTTCGCAGGCCTGGCACATCGCGGTGCGCAGGTCCTGGAAGCGATCCACCGGCGGCACCGGGAAATAACCGCCCTTCACGCCCGGACGATGGCCCATGTTGCCGCCGTCATACGTCGCGCCCGAATTCCACGCGCCTTGCGCGGAATCGATGTGATAGCTGCAACCATTGATCTCGTTGGTCCAGCGCGCGCTGTCGAAGATGAAGAATTCGTTCTCGGGACCGAACAGGCAGGTCTCGGCGATGCCGGTGGACTTGAGGTAGGCCTCCGCGCGCTTGCCGAGCGAACGCGGATCGCGGCTATAACCCTGCATGGTGGTCGGCTCGACGATGTCGCAGCGCAAGAGCAGCGTCGTCTCTTCAAAGAACGGATCGATCATGGCGGTGGATGGATCCGGCATCAGGATCATGTCGGACTCGTTGATGCCCTTCCATCCGGCGATCGACGAACCGTCGAACATCTTGCCGTCGACGAAGAAATCCTCGTCCACCATCCGGGTCGGGATGGAGACGTGCTGTTCCTTGCCCCGCGAGTCGGTGAACCGCAGGTCGCAGTAGGTCGCGCCCTTTTCCTTGATGAACTTGACGACGTCGGCCGGGGTCATGGAGATCTCCCTGAGAAATAGCTGGCGAAGACTCGCGATCCCTTGATTGGTGCAAGGAGCGTGCCACGCGGGATGTTAAGCAAAATCGTTTATAATCAATGTATTACAAAGGCTAAGCGGGCCGGTCAACTCACCGATTGCACCATCATAGTGCGCGCATTCTAGTGTGCGCACCGATCTGGTGCATAGGTCCCGCTTCCCGGTTTGCGCGTCGGTCGCCACAATCGCCGCCCCATGCGCCTGAACAAGTTCATCAGCGAGACCGGCATCTCGAGTCGGCGCGAGGCCGATGCCTGGATCGCCGCCGGCCGCGTGACCGTGAACGGCAGGCCAGGCGAGCTCGGCACGAAAGTCGGGGAGGGCGACACGGTGCTGGTGGACGGGCGCGCGCTGCCGGTGCGGCGCCGCGACATTTACATTGCGCTCAACAAGCCGCGCGGCATCACTTGTACGACCGAACGCGACGTCGCCGGCAACATCGTGGATTTCATCGCGCATCGCGAGCGCATCTTCCCGATCGGCCGGCTCGACAAGGACTCCGAAGGGCTGATCCTGCTCACGAACAACGGCGACATCGTCAACGAAATCCTGCGCGTCGAACATGGACACGAGAAGGAATACCTCGTGACGGTCGAGCGCCCGGTCACAGCGACTTTCCTCGCGATGATGGCTGCGGGTGTGCGCATCGGCGGCGAGAAGACCCAACCCTGCGTCGTGACGAAGACCGGGCCCGCGTCGTTTCGCATGGTCCTCACGCAGGGTCTAAACCGCCAGATCCGCCGCATGTGCTCGGCGCTCGGCTATCGCGTGCAGAGCCTCTCGCGCGTGCGCATCATGCACATCCGCCTGGGCTCGCTCGCGACCGGCGCCTGGCGCGACCTCACGGACGCGGAAGTCGCACCGCTGCTCGCCGCGCGCGGCGCGCGCGCAACCGCGGGCTGAGCGCCCGACCGCTATACTTGGCGGCCTTTGTTCGCATCCGGGCCGCATGACGAAAATCGTGAAAGTCCTGCCGCGCAGCTTCCAGGACCTGATCCTGGCGCTGCAGCGCTATTGGGCCGAGCAGGGCTGCGTGCTGCTGCAGCCCTACGACATGGAAGTGGGCGCCGGCACCTTCCACACCGCGACCTTCCTGCGCGCGCTCGGGCCGGAGCCGTGGAATGCCGCCTATGTGCAGCCGAGCCGGCGACCGACCGACGGCCGCTACGGCGACAATCCGTTCCGCCTCCAGCATTACTACCAGTTCCAGGTCGTCATGAAGCCGTCGCCGGCGGACATCATCGACCGCTATCTCGGCTCGCTCGCCGCACTCGGAATCGATCCGCTCACGCACGACATCCGTCTCGTCGAGGACAACTGGGAATCGCCCACGCTCGGCGCCTGGGGACTCGGCTGGGAGGTCTGGCTGAACGGCATGGAAGTCACGCAGTTCACGTATTTCCAGCAAGCGGGCGGCCTCGACTGCCGGCCGGTCACCGGCGAGATCACCTACGGGCTCGAGCGGCTCGCGATGTATTTGCAGGGCGTCGAGAGCGTCTATGACCTGATGTGGACCCAAGGCGTGAGCTACGGCGATGTGTTCCACCAGAACGAAGTCGAGCAGTCGAAGTTCAACTTCGAGTTCGCCGACGTCGCTTCACTGTTCGCGGAATTCGACCAGCGCGAGAAGAACTGCCAGGCGCTGCTCGCGGCGCAGCTCGCGCTGCCGGCCTATGAACAGACGCTGAAGGCCTCGCACGTTTTCAATCTGCTCGATGCGCGCAAGGCGATCTCCGTCACCGAGCGCCAGCGATACATCCTGCGCGTGCGCGCGCTCGCGCGCGCCGTGGCGGAGGCTTATTACGCCAGTCGAGAGGCGCTGGGATTTCCGATGCTGAAGAGTATGGAAGCTCCGCACGAAAGGACCGTGCGACTGAAACGAAGAGGGGACAGTCCGCCTTTTTCACCGGGTGAAAAAGGGGACAGTCCGCCTCGCGGCTCCGGTGACCGAAAATGAGCGCCGCGGATTTCCTGGTCGAAATCGGCACGGAAGAGCTGCCGCCAAAGAGCCTGATGACGCTCGCGGAGGCTTTCCGCGACGGCGTTGCCGCGGGACTCGATGCCGCGCATCTCGCGCACGGCGCCGCGCTTGCGTATGCGACTCCGCGCCGTCTCGCCGTGCTCGTGCGCCGTCTTGCCGGCAAGCAGCCCGAGCAACAGATCGAGCGTCGCGGTCCGCCGGTGTCGGCCGCGTTCGACGCGAACGGCAAGCCGACGCGCGCAGCAACTTCTTTCGCCGAGTCCTGCGGCGTCGCCGTCGCAGCGCTCACGCGCATCAGCGAGGCGAAAGGCGAATTCCTGTTCTGCAAGACGACGCGTGCCGGCGCGCAGGCCGCGGCGCTCCTGCCCGGCATCGTGCAGGCGGCGCTCGACAAGTTACCGATCGCGCGGCGCATGCGCTGGGGCGCGGGCGAGACTGCGTTCGTGCGGCCCGTGCACTGGGTCGTGATGCTCCACGGCGATGACGTCGTGCCGGGCGAGATCCTCGGCCTCGAAACGGGGCGCATGACCCGCGGCCATCGCTTCCACGCGCCGAAGCCGATTGCGCTGCGTACGCCGGGTGTTTACCTGAAGGCGCTCGAGCGCGGCCATGTGCTCGCCGATTTCGAAGCGCGCCGTGAGCGCATCCTGGCCGGGGTCATCGCGACGGCCGAGGCTGAGGGCGGCGCTGCTGTTATCCAGCCGGCGCTGCTCGACGAGGTGACTTCCCTGGTTGAGTGGCCGGTGCCGCTCGCCGGCCACTTCGAAAAGCGCTTCCTGGAACTGCCGCCCGAGGTGCTGATCGCGACCCTCCAGGATCACCAGCGTTATTTCCCGGTCCGGGGCAAGGACGGCAGCCTGTTGCCGGTCTTCGTGGCGGTCGCCAATATCGATAGCCGCGATCCGGCCCAGGTCCGGGCCGGCAACGAGCGGGTGGTGCGCCCCCGGCTCGCCGATGCCGCGTTTTTCTTCGCCGCCGACCGCAAGACGACGCTTGAATCCCGGCGCAAGGCCCTCGCAAGCGTGACTTTCCAGGCCAAGCTGGGTTCGCTCGCCGACAAGAGCGCCCGGATCACCGAACTCGCAGGCCAGATCGCCCGAACCGTCGGCGGGGACCCGAACCGGGCCCAGCGCGCCGCGGAACTGGCCAAGTGCGACCTGCTGACCTCCATGGTCGGGGAGTTCCCGGAACTGCAGGGCGTCATGGGCCGGTACTACGCCCTCAACGACGGTGAAGCCGACCAGGTTGCAGCAGCGCTCGGCGAGCAGTACCTACCCCGCTTCGCCGGCGATGACCTGCCGGCAACCGGCACCGGGCTTGCGCTCGCGGTCGCCGACAAGCTCGACACGATCGTCGGCATCTTCGCGATCGGCCAGAAGCCGAGTGGCGCGAAGGACCCATTCGGGCTCCGCCGTTCCGCCCTCGGCGTGCTGCGCATCCTGATCGAGACCGGCGTCGCGCTCGACCTGCGCGAACTGATCCGCACCGCGCTCGAGTCGATCGGCGCGGACCTCGGCCGCATCGGC
>JANNKZ010000392.1:0-2227 GCA_031396515.1 Gammaproteobacteria bacterium | reverse complement strand
GCGCTTGCGACACTCTCGGTCAGCCTCCTGGGCGACGACCGCGAGCTCGAAGAACAGGGTGAGCGCCTGACGAACGGCATCGCGCTTCTCCAGGAACAGGCCCAGCTCGAGGGACGCGACTACGGCCTGCGCGTGGAAGCCGACAACTATGAGTTCCTCCGTTACGACGCTTTCGAGCTGCGCTGGAAGGAAATCGACAACGATCCCGGCCTGCTGCCGCACCAACTCCCGCCCGGCATCGCGTTCGAACTCCAGCTCGAGGGCCGGTCCGTGCTGCTGAAAGAGGAAGCGACCCCCGATGCGAGGCTGCCGCAACTCGTCGCCTGGGGCAGCGGCGACATGTCGCCGTACCGGCTGTCCCTGATGCGCGGCGAGGATGGAATCATCACGCTGACCGGCAATCCGGATGGCACGATCGAGATCGAGCGCAATGCCGGGCAGTGATACCGGCCGCGGCTTTACGTTGATCGAAGTGCTGGTCGCACTCGCGATTGTCTCGGTCGGCATGCTCGCTGTCTTCAAGGTGATCGGCGATACCGCCAACAATGTCTCCTACCTGCGCGACCGCAGCTTTGCCGCCTGGATCGCCGACAATCAGCTCACCGAACTGCGCCTGACCGGCGAGATGCCCTCGGTCGACGAGACCAAGGGCCAGGTCGAGTTTGCGGGCCGGCGCTGGCTCTGGGTGCAGAAAGTGGCGACGACGCCGGTGGAGGGATTGCGACGAATCGATGTCAGCGTCCGCCGCGAGGACGATGCCGAGGGCACCTCGCTGATCAGCATGGCGGGCTTCATCGGCGCGGCGGCGGCTGCGACCGGCCCTTCCTCCACGTTCTGGAATGCGGGCTCGATCGACGAAGGCGGCGACAACGGCGGCGAGGACGACAACCGGTGAACCGCCACTCGCAACGCGGGTTCACGCTGCTCGAGATCCTGATCGCGAGCGTGATCATGGTCGTGATGTCCGTGCTCGCCTACCGGACGGTCGCGGAGGCCCGCGCGGAAGTCGAGATGTCCGAGTCCCATCTCGACCGGCTGCGCGACGTGCAGAAAGCGATGCACCTGTTAGTGACCGACTTCCGCACGGCCGCGCCGCGCCCGGTGCGAGAAATGCTCGGAGACGGCTATCGCGCGTCGCTCTTGCGCGACCTCAATTCGGTCAACCTGGTCGAACTGTCGCACGGCGGCTGGCCGAACGGAGCCGGCAGCCCGCGCGGCACGGTGCAGCGCGTGCTGTACCGCCTCGAAGACCAGACGCTAATCCGCGAACACTGGAATGTCACGGACGCGACGCTCGCCAATCCGCCGGTCAAGCGCGAGCTCCTGAAGGACGTCGAAAACGTCGAGATCCGCTATCTCAACAACGGCCGCGAGTGGGTAGCCGAGTGGCCGCCGATCGGCAGCGCTTCGAGCACCGGTTTCCGCATGCGGCCGCTGGCCGTCGAGATCGAAATCACCTTGACCGACTACGGCAAGCTGCGGCGTGTCGTCGAGGTGCCGGGATGAAGCAGCGCGGCGTCGCCCTGATCACCGCCATCGTGCTGGTCGCGATCGCGACCGTGCTCGCCGTGCACATCGGCACGCGGGCCTCGCTCGATATGCGCCGCACGGCGGGTCTCATCTCGCTCGACCAGGGCTGGCATGTCGCGCTCGGCGCCGAGGCCTGGGCGATCGAGGTATTGAAGGACGACGCCGAAGACTCGCAGAACGACAACCTGTCGGAAGCCTGGGCGCAACCGCTGCCGGCGCTGCCGGTAGATGGCGGCGAAATGCGCGGCGCGCTCGAGGACATGCAGGGGCGGTTCAACGTCAACAACCTGGTCGACGCCGAAGGACAGGCCAATGAGCTGGCGATTGTGCGCTTCGAGCGGCTGCTCGGCTTCGCCGGAGCCAATCAGCGCTGGGCACGTATTCTCGCCGACTGGATCGACACCGACACGGTGCCGGGATTTCCGGAAGGCGCGGAGGACGGCACGTATCTCGCGCAGAGCCCCTCATACCGCGCGGCCAATGGAGCGATCTCGACCGTGACCGAGATGCTCGCGCTTCCGGGCATGACACAGGATGAATTCCAGCGCATCCGTCCGTACATCGCCGCGCTGCCATCGGGCTCGACGATCAATATCTGCACGCCACCGGCGCCGGTGCTCGCCGCGCTGGTCGAGGGCGGCACGGATTTCGGCGATGTCGACTTGTTGGAGTCGAACCGGCGCGACGGCTGTTTTCC
>JANNKZ010000314.1:0-7045 GCA_031396515.1 Gammaproteobacteria bacterium | reverse complement strand
TCGTCGCGGAGCGGCGAGGCATCGCTCGGCGTCGGCGAACCGCGGACCACGATCTTCGCGTCCGGTTCGTCGATCGCCTTGGTCAGTGCCGCCTGCACGCTCTCGACCGATTCGCCCGGGAACACGCGGCAGTTGATGTTGACCATCGCGTTCTGCGGCAACGCATTCTGCGCGTGGCCGGCTTTCGCCATGGTCGGCACGCAGGTCGTCCCGAGCTGGCCGACGTATTCGGGCTTCAATACCAGGACCTCGTAGGCCGCGCGGTCGGTCGGGTTGTCGGCGTAGCGCAACATCGCCGCACCGATCTCGCCGCTCTCCATTTTCCCGGCCGCCCGGAAATAGGCCTCGGTCAGCTCGCTCGAGCGCGCGGGGAAGCGGAATGCGGAGACCTTAGAGATCGCGCGCGCCATGTCCGCGATCGCGTTTTTGGGGCCGGGCCGACTGCTGTGGCCGCCCGGGTTCGTGAACGTGACTTCGAAGTCCATGTAGGTCTTCTCGGCCGCTTGCAGCGCATAGACGATCGGCTTGCCGTCGTCGCCGAGCTGCGCGCCGCCGGCATCGCTGTTCAGGACCAGTTCCGCGTGCTGCAGCTTCTTCGCGAGCACTGCGGTCGTCGCCTGTAACGTCTCCTCATCGCCAGTCAGCGCAAGCAGGATGTCGCGGCGCGGCTTGAAGCCCTCCTGCTTGAGCCAGAGGAGCGTGGCAACCATCGTCGTGAGGCCGAACTTGTTGTCGAGCGAGCCGCGGCCGAACACGAATCCGTCCTCGACCACCGCCGTGAACGGATCGCGCTCCCAGTCCGCGCGCATCGCCGAAACGACGTCCATGTGGGCGGCGATAACGATCGGCTTCGCCTTCGGGTCCTTGCCCGGGTAGCGTGCGACCAGCGTCGCGGTCTCGCCCATCGGCGTGATCTCGATGTCGCCCGCGGCGAATCCGCCAGCGACCAGCACGTCCTTCAAATAGGCCGCGTAGGCCGGGACCTGGCCCTCGCCCTCCACCGTCTTGAAGGCGACCGAACGCGTCAGGATGTCGAGCGCCTGGCCCGAAATTGCGGACGGGACGGCCGCATCCGCAGCGAGCGCCGGCGGAACGGCCAGCAGGCAAAGGAGCATGACGGCCCGGCGCCGCCCGGCATGGATGGAACGCATTTCAGTTCCTTTCTGGGATTTCGGGCATTCTCGCATTACGCTAGAGTACCCGCCAACTCGGGGGGCACCAGCGCATGATCGTCACTTTCCTGCTTGCCGCAGTCGCGGTGCTTGGCATCGTCTTCTCCTGGGTGCTTTTTTCGACGGCGCGAAAGCACGGGGAATTGCGGCCGAACCTGGAAGCCATCGGCCTTGGCGCCGTCACGAATTTCTTCGACACGCTCGGCATCGGTTCCTTCGCGCCGACGACCGCCTGGCTCAAGCTCCGGAAGATGATTCCGGACAGCTTCATTCCCGGCACGCTGAACGCGGGCCATTGCCTGCCGACCACGGCGCAGGCGCTGATCTTCATCAATCTCGTGCAGGTGGACCCGATCCTGCTCGCCGCCTGCATCGTGGCCGCGGTCGCGGGCGCCGTCGTCGGTGCGCCGATCGTCGTGCGCCTGCACGTCCGTGGCCTGCAGGGATTCGTCGGCGTCGCTCTGCTGATCGCCGCCGGGCTCTATGCCCTGACCAATCTCGGCCTGATGCCGGGTGGCGGCGAAGCGCTCTCCCTTCCGCCAGGCGCCTTCGCGATCGCGGTCGGCGCGCATTTCGTGCTGGGAGCGCTCATGACCTTCGGCATCGGGCTCTACGCGCCGTCGCTGATCCTATTGTCGCTGCTCGGCCTGAACCCGATCGCGGCCTTCCCGATCATGATGGGCGCCTGTGCCATGCTGATGCCGGTCAGCGGCATCCATTTCCTGCGCGCCGAGCGCATCGACCGGCGCGTGGTCATCGGCCTCGCGATCGGCGGCATACCGCTGGTGCTGGTCGCCGCGTTCCTGGTCAAGTCGCTGTCGCTCTGGACGCTGCGCTGGGGCGTCGTCGTCGTCGTGCTCTACGCCGCCGTGTTGCTGTTGCGCTCGGCACTCTCGAACAAAACCGTAATAGTCGGGGAGGTCGTATGAATCGCCGCCATTTCGTCGGAACCACCGTCGCCGCCGCTGTCGGCTACGCACTGCCCTTCCGCCTGTTCGCGCTCGACCAGGCGGCGAGCCAGGCCGCGGGCGGGCTTGCCGCCGTCACGCTCGACGGCAAGTCGACCGTCATCGAGCAGGCCGCGCTCAAGGAACTAAAGGCTTCCCTGCGCGGCCCGCTGCTCCTCGCCGGCGATGCCGGCTACGACCAGGCGCGCCGCGTGCTGAACGAATCCATCGACAAGCATCCCGCGCTCGTGGTGCAGCCGACCGGCGTCGCCGACGTGCAGAGCGCGGTCAACTTCGCACGCGAGCGCAACTTGCTGCTCGCGGTCAAGTGCGGCGGGCACAGTCCCGGCGGCAAGTCCACCTGCGAGGGCGGCATGCAGCTCGACCTGTCGCGCTTCCGCGGCGTGCGCGTGGACGCCGGGGCGCGGCGCGCCTTCGTCGACGGCGGCAGCCTGCTCGGCGAACTCGACCACGAGGCGATGGCGCTCGGGCTCGTCACGACGGCCGGCACCGTGTCGCACACGGGCGTCGGCGGGCTGACGCTCGGCGGCGGCTTCGGCCGGCTCGCGCGGCGTTTCGGCCTTGCGCTCGACAACGTGCGGGCGGTCGACATCGTGACCGCCGACGGCCAGTATCGGCATGCGGCGCCGGACGAAAACCCCGACCTCTACTGGGGCGTCCGCGGCGGCGGCGGCAACTTCGGAATCGTCACCAACTTCGAGTTCGAGCTGCACCCGATGCAGCGGCAGGTGGTTGCCGGCAACATCGTATTCCCGTTCGATCGCTCGCGCGAGATCCTCGGGTTCTATGCCGACTTCTGCGGCCAGGCGCCGGACGACCTGTACATGGATTACTTCATGCAGATGCCACGCGGCGGCAAGCCCGGCGCCTGCGGCATTCATTTCACCTACTCGGGCCCGGCGGATCGCGCCGAGGCGCTGCTCGCGCCTGTGCGCAAGCTCGGTACGCCGCTGGTCGACGGCATCAAGTCGCAGGATTACGTCGCCGTGCAGCGCAGTTCCGACCGCAGCGATCCGCGGAACGAAGGCAGCTACCTCAAGTCCGGGTTCATCGGCGACCTGAAGGCCGAGATCATCGACGCGCTGCTGGACGGCTTCAAGGCCGATCCGGGCCGCGGCACCGTCGTCTTCTTCCAGCAGTCCGGCGGCGCGATCGGCCGCGTGGCGAAGGATGCGACCGCATTCCCGCACCGCGCCTCGAAGAACAACATGTTCGCCGTGGTCTCCTGGAGCCTGGCCGACGACCCGGCGCCGCACGTCCGCTACATCAAGGATTACTGGGCCTCGCTCGAGCGCTTCACGGACGGCTATTACACGAACGAGGTCGGCGACGAGGCGCAGTCGATCGTCGACGACAACTATCAGGGCAATCTCCCGCGCATGCGCGAGGTCAAGAAGAAATACGACCCGGGCAACCTGTTCCGCCTGAACGCGAACGTTCAGCCGGCCTGAGCCGGCGCGGAGCGTGATCGCGGTCGACGGCCAGCTCGTCGAGCCGGAGTGGGCCGAGGCCCGCGTCCTCGAGGATTTCCGCGTCACCGAGCCGTTGACGCGCGGTCTGCCCGCCTACGCGACGGTCGCGCGCGTGCTCGCGCAGCCGGAGGCGCTCTACATCGCCGTGCGCGTGACCCATCCGGAAGCGCAGCGTATCCGCAGCCGTTCGCCGCGGGATGCGAAGTTCCTGGAGGCGGATCCGGTCACCGTTATGATCGACTTCGAGGGCCGCGGCACGACCGCCTACGAATTCACGGTGACGCTCAGCGGTTCGGTTCGCGACGGCACCGTGCTGCAGCCGAATATCCTCACCTACGACTGGGACGCCGTCTGGTACAGCGCCGTCGCCGAAGACGAGTCGGGCTGGACCGTCGAGATCGAGTTGCCCTGGTCCGTCGCACCGATGGGCGAGAGCGTGGACGGCAAGCGCCGTATCGGCATCTACGTCAGCCGCGAAACGCTGGCAACGGGCGAGCGGTACTCGTTCCCGGCCATCGAGACGCGTAGCCCGACGTTCGTCGCGGATTTTTTTCCGATGGAGGTGGCCGCGCATGAGGCCAGCCTGCTGGCGTGGATTCCGTACGCCTCCGCGACCGCGGACCTGCTCCACGGCGGCACCGACCTGCGCGCCGGCCTCGACGTGCTGTGGAAGCCGACGGCCTCCCAGCAGCTGACCGCGACCGTCAATCCCGACTTCGGCCAGGTCGAGGCAGACGAGCTCGTGGTCAATTTTTCCGCGATCGAGACATTCCTGGCCGAGAAGCGCCCGTTCTTCACCCAGAACCAGCAACTCTTCGACCTGCGCACGACGCTCCAGGGCCAGCTCGTCAACACGCGGCGGATCGGTGCCGCGCCGGACCTGGGGCCGGAGGGCCAGTCCGACATCCTCGCCGCGGCAAAATACAGCGTTGCCACCGCCCATTGGGAATACGGAGCATTCGGTGCGGTTGAGGACGACTCGTCGCTGGCGCAGGGCCGCGATTTTCTCGCAGCGCGGATCCGGCGGCGCAGCAACGACTGGAGCGTCGGTTATCTCGGCACTCACACCGACCGGCCGTCGCTCGACCGCAGCGCGAACGTCCACGCGCTCGAAGGCGAATATTCGCCCGCACCCGGCTGGGCGCTCCGCGGCCAGTTCATCCGGACGGAAGCCGAAGATCCGTTCCAAGATGGCGACGGCGACGGTCATGGTGCGTGGATGTCCGCCCTGTACGCGCCGGGCGGCCGGTTCGAGCAGAACATTCACGCCTCGTGGTACGACGACGACTACGACGTCAACGATCTCGGATTCATGGAACGTAACGACATCCGGGTGCTGCAATCGGAGACCTTCTGGTACCGGCGCGACTATCCGGAGGACGCCTTCACGCAATCGAGCCAGTGGTCCGCGGAACTGGAATGGGTCACCACCGACGCCGGTGATCGCCTGCCCTCGTCGCTGAAATTCGGGCGCGCGATGAGCTGGCGCGACGGCAGCGAACTCTGGGTGTTCGCCGAGACCGAGACGTCGGGTATCGACGACCTGACGACGCGCGGCGGCGACGCGTTCAACCTGCCGTCGCGCAACGAACTGGAAGCCAACTACCTCGGTCGCCGCGGCAAGAAATGGTGGTGGTATATCGAGGCCAAGGCGTACGAGGACGGCCTCGACGGCGCCGCGATGGAACTCCTGCTCAGTCCGCAGTACTTCGTTTCGCCCGACCTCAACTTCCTGCTCGATCTCACCTACGTCGACAGCAGCGACTGGCTGATCTGGAACCCGGATCTGGCGCGGGTCGCGTCCTATTCGCGGCGCCAATGGCAGGTCGACTTCGACACGAACTGGTATCCGTCCAGGAAATCGGAATTCCGCATCAAGCTGCAATGGGTGCTGCTGCGGGCGCGCGCCCTGCGCGCCTATGACATCGCGCCCGATGGCGATCTCGCGGCCGCTGCCGTCGCGCCGCAGGATTTCAGCCTGAGCGACCTCGGCCTGCAGGTGCGGCTGCGCTACGAACTCAAGCCGCTGTCGGACCTGTTCGTCGTCTACTCCTACGGCGGCAGTGTCTTCGTGGACGAAGATAGCGGGTGGGACAGCCTGCTCGGGGACAGCATCGATAATCCCACCGCCCACCAGCTACTCGTGAAACTGAGCTACCGGTTCTGAGCGGCGCCAGGAAAAGAAAAGGGCCAGGGATCGCTCCCCGGCCCTGTTCAGTCCCGCTGCGGGTTCAGAACTCCTTGGTGAACCGGAGTCCGAACTCGCTGGCGTCGTTGGACTTGATGACCAGCACACCGTAGCCCGGATTGAGCCGCGCATTGTCGTAGCGCTCGTCGGTGACGTTCTTGCCATAGGCGCCCAGCGACCAGGTGCCGCTGGCCGAGTGGTAGGTGAAGTCGAAGTTGATCAGTTCGCGGCTGTCGATCTGCGTGAACCGGCCTGGATCGGAGCTCGGTTCGCCGTACATGTCGTCTCGAAACGACCAGTCTGCCCGCAGGGTCAGCTCGCCGCTGCCCATCGGCACTGTCAGCTCGGGGCTCACCGATGCGGTAACTTCGGGCGTCAGCGGCGCGACCGCGAACGGGTTGTCGTCCTTGACGTCCACGTCGATCAGGCCGAGCGTCGTGTGCAGGCGGAAATTCTCCCCAAGCAGCCACGTGCCTTCCCATTCGGCGCCCTGCGAGGTCTGGTCGACGATGATGTTGTCGGTCGCGAAGCCCCCGCCTGACGTGGTGCTGACCTGGTACGGCAGGTCCTTGTAGTCGGTGTAGAACAGCGCGACGCTCATCTGCAGGAAGTCGAACGGCTGCCCCTTCAGGCCGATCTCGTAGTTCTGGGCCGTGATGTTGTCCGGGGCGACGAAGCAGTTCGGCCGCGCCAGCGTCAGCGTCCCGAAGTCGAAGGAACCGATCAGGCAGTAAGGACGGGCCGGATACTGGCCGGACTGATAGCCGCTCTGGACCGCTGCATAGGCAGTCATGCGGTCGCTGAACTCGAGCGACGCCGACATGTCCCAGCTCGTTTCGGTCCAGTCGCGGCTGTTCGATTCCTCGATCAGCTCGAACAGGATCGTGTGCGCGTCCTTCTCGTCCTCGGTATGGCGCACGCCGGCCGCGATGCGCAGGGCATCCGTCACGTTGTAGCCGACATTGGCGTAGATCGCCTGGCTGTCCACTTCCTGCTCGAGGAAGAAGTCACCGCCGGGCCCGCCGTTGAAGGTGGTGTCGTCCTGGAAGTTGTGGCCGCTCTCCTCGAACATGTAGAGGCCAACCACGTAGTCGAACTTTCCGCTCTCGCCGGTGAACTGCAGCTCGATGGAGTCCTGGTCCGCTTCGCCCTCTTCCGGGAAAGACAGGAAATCGTCGAAGAAACCGTCGTCGTCGAGGCCGCTTTCGTACTCGGACTTGCGGTGGCTCCCGAGCAGCTTCAGGT
>JANNKZ010000301.1:0-1787 GCA_031396515.1 Gammaproteobacteria bacterium | reverse complement strand
GAAACGGCGGAGCAGGAGGACCGGACGGAGGAGCACATCATGATGCCCGGACGCGTGATTCCGGTGCGCGAGATGCTGGGCGAGCTGTTGCTGGATCTCAAGCAGCCGGCGGCGGCGCTGGCCGCCTTCGAGCGCTCGCTGCAGGACGACCCGAACCGCTTCCGCAATTCGTATGGCGCGGCACTCGCGGCCGAGCGGGCCGGCGATCCGGAGAAAGCGGCGACGTATTACCGCCAGGTGACGGCGCTCGCCGGATCGAATGCCGCGGCGCGACCGGAACTGGAAACCGCCAGGGCCTGGCTGGCCAAACAGCGATGATCGAGGGCAGCTGCCACTGCGGCGTTGTTCGCCTCGAGCTGCCGCAGGCGCCAGCTTCGGTCATCAGCTGCAACTGTTCCATCTGCCGGCGAACCGCCGGACTCTGGGTGCGCTACCCGCAAGCTGACGTGCGCATTCTCGCGGATCCGGAACAGCTCGACGAATACATCTGGGGCGACCGGTCGATGCGCAGCATGCGCTGCAAGACCTGCGGCTGCATCACGCATTGGGAACCCTTCGAGGCGGGCGCGGACTATTTCGGCATCAACATGCGCAATTTCGATGCCGCACTCGTCGCCACCATTCCCGTGCGGCGGTTCGACGGCGCGGAGACCTGGACTTTCATCGAATGAGCCTGATGGAGTCCGACGTCGAAGCCTTGCTGTATCGCGTATGCGTCGATCTCGGGCTGTGTCTCGATCCAGGGGCCTGCGAACATCTCGTGACCCACGCGCCCGATGACGTGGATGCCATGACGGACGCTATCTTCGTCGCCGAAGGCATCAGTCCCGCGACGGCCAATCGGGCGCTTTACGGTCAGGTGCGCGCGTACGTGGCATCGGCCTTCGAACCGCAGGATCCGCGCAAGGAGCCCCGCTAGGCATCGATGAAGAACCGACACGTGCTTTTCGTCTGCAGCCAGAACCGGCTGCGCAGCCCGACCGCAGAACAGGTCTTTGCCGACTGGCCGGGCATCGAAGTGGCGTCCGCCGGGCTCAATGAGGGCGCCGACAGCCCCGTGACGCCCGAGCTCCTCGCCTGGGCCGACGTCATCTTCGTCATGGAGAAGTCCCATCGGACTCGCCTGCAGAGCAAGTTCCGGTCGCAACTCAAGCGCCAGCGCATCGTGTGCCTGAACATTCCCGACGACTACCGCTTCATGGACGCCAAGCTGGTGCGGCTGCTCAAGGAATCGGTGCCGAGGCACCTCTGAGCGGGAGAGTGCACGCCAGCCTGCTACCTGAGGAGCGATTCGCGGCCCGTCTGCGCGGCTTCGGTCCGCTTGGCATCCTGGCGATTCTCGTCATCTTCGCGGGCAACCTGGTTGTTGTGCCGCTGAGCGCCATTCTGGTCTTGTTGTGGGCCCGACAGTCGCGCACGCCCTTGAGTGAGCTTGGCTTCGTGCGGCCCGGGAGCTGGGCCCGCACCGTGCTTGTCGGTATTGCACTCGGCATCGCCCTCAAATTCCTGATGAAGAGCATCGTCATGCCGTTGCTGGGCGCCGATCCCATCAATCAGACCTACCATTATTTGGCTGGCAACACGGCCGCGCTCCCGGGAATGCTCTACGCCATCATCATTGGCGCGGGCTTCGGCGAAGAATCGCTGTTCCGCGGATTTCTGTTCGAGCGCCTGCGGAGGCTGTTCGGACCGGGCGCGAAAGCCAGGACCCTGATCGTGTTGTTGAGCGCGGGACTGTTTGGACTTGCACACTATTATGAGCAAGGTGTTCCTGGCGTGCAGCAGGG
>JANNKZ010000200.1:0-11672 GCA_031396515.1 Gammaproteobacteria bacterium | reverse complement strand
CGCCCGGGAGGTCCCGTGGGACCCCCGGACGATCACCGGGAAGATTCAAATGGTGCCGGCGGTCGGACTCGAACCGACACGGGTTTCCCCACTAACCCCTCAAGCTAGCGCGTCTACCAATTCCGCCACGTCGGCACTGTGAAACGAGGAACCAGGAATCATTGCCCGGCGGGCGCGGGCTGTTCCGGCGCGTCGGTCGCGGGCAGTGTGGGCACCGCGTCGCCATCGACGGCGGGCGCCGGATCCGTCACGGGCTCGGTCACGACCGAGTCGATCAGGCTGTCCGGCTGCTTCGCCAGCGGCCGCGTCGCGAACCAGGCGAGCGACATGCTCGTCATGAAGAACAGCGTCGCGAGGACCGCCGTCAGCTTCGAAAAGAAAGTGGACGAGCCGCGCGCGCCGAACACGGTGCCGGAGGCGCCCGAGCCGAAGCCGGCGCCTGCGTCGGCACCCTTGCCCCGCTGCAGCAGGACCAGCGCGATGATCCCGAAGCACAGGATCCCGTGCGCGAATGTAATCAGCGTTTGCAGCATGTCGTTTGCACCGTCAAGCGTTTCCGTCAGCCGTCCGCCGCGGCGCAGATGGCCGCGAATTCCGCGGACTTCAGCGATGCACCGCCGATCAGCCCGCCATCCACATCGGGCATCGCGAACAGCAAGGCGGCATTGTCCGCCTTGACGCTGCCCCCGTAGAGAACCCGAAGGGAAGCGGCAATTGTAGCATCCTTTTCTGCAATCCTGCCCCGGATCAGCGCGTGAACCTCCTGGGCCTGCTCGGGCGTCGCCGTCCGGCCGGTTCCGATCGCCCAAACCGGTTCATAGGCAACGACGGCCGTTGCGAACGCTGCGATGCCGGAACCCGCGACAACCGCATCAAGCTGGCGCAGCACGACCTCCTCCGTTGCGTTCTGCTCGCGCTCGGCCAGCGATTCGCCGACGCAGAGGATCGGGATCATCCCGTGCCGGCGCACGGCGTCGAACTTGCGCGCGACCAGCGCATCGCTCTCGCCGTAGATCGCGCGCCGTTCGGAATGCCCGACGATCACGTAACGGCAGCCGAGGTCGGCGAGCATTGCGGCGGCGACCTCGCCCGTGTGCGCTCCGGCCTCTTCCGCGCAGGTATCCTGCGCGCCGAGTGCGATGCGCCCGTCCGCGAGCTGGCGGCCGACGTCGGCCAGGTGCACGAACGGCGGGCAGACCAGCGCTTCGGCCGCGCCCGCACCCAGGCCGCGAGCCAGGAGGTCGCCGGCGAGCCGGCCCGCCTCGGCGCGATTGCCGTTCATCTTCCAATTGCCGGCCACGAGCGGCCTGCGCATCGAGGCCTTCATGGCGCGGACGCCGCGGCGCGTACGGCGTCGGCGAGCGTCGCCGCGTGCCGCTCGACTGCCTCGGCCTCCGCACCCTCGACCATCACTCGGATGACGGGCTCGGTGCCCGACGCGCGCAGCACGACGCGCCCGCGATCGCCGAGCGAGCGCTCGACGGCGGTGATCGCCGCGGCCACCTGCGGATGCTTCGCCGCATCGAATCGCTCCGCGACGCGCACATTGATCATCTTCTGCGGGAACCGGCTCATGCCCGAGGCCAGCTCGGCCAGGGTCTTGCCAGTCGCTTTCATCACCGCGAGTACCTGGAGCGCAACGATCAGCCCGTCGCCGGTCGTCGTCTTGTAGAGGCACAGCAGGTGCCCTGACGCCTCGCCGCCGAGCGCGCCGCCGTGCTGGCGCAGCATCTGCAGCACGTAACGGTCGCCGACTGCAGAGCGCAGGAATGGCACGCCGAGATCCTTCAACGCAATCTCGAGCCCGAGATTCGTCATCACCGTGCCGACGACCGGACCCCGGAGTTCGCCCGCCGCGAGCCGCGCCCGAGCCAGCACGTAGAGCAACTGGTCGCCGTCGACGGTGCGCCCGAGGTGATCGACCATGACCAGCCGATCGCCGTCGCCGTCGAGGGCGATGCCGGCATCGGCCCGTACGCCCGCAACGGTCAACTTGAGCAGCTCCGGATCCATGGATCCGCATCCGTCGTTGATGTTCCGGCCATTCGGCGAGCAGCCGATCGGGACAATCTCCGCGCCGAGGTCCGCGAGCACGCGCGGCGCGACCTTGTAAGCGGCGCCGTTCGCGCAGTCGATCACGAGCTTCAGGCCGTCGAGCCGCATGCCCGTCGGCACGGTGGACGCGCAGAACGCCTGGTAGAGCACGCGCTCCTTGTCTACGCGGGTCGCGCGGCCGAGCGCCGAGGATTCCCGCGTCGGCGCCGGCTCGTCAACGAGAACTTCGATCGCGTCCTCCAGCCCGTCGGCGAGCTTGCCGCCCTCGCCGTCAAAAAACTTGATGCCGTTGTCGTCGTAGCGGTTGTGCGACGCGCTGATCACCGCGCCGAAGTCGCAATCCAGCTTCTGCACGAGGTAGGCGATGCCGGGCGTCGGCAGCGGGCCCGCGAGCAGCACGTCCACGCCCGCCGCGACGAAGCCCGCCTCGAGCGCCGCCTCGAACATGTAGCCGGACAGGCGCGTGTCCTTGCCGACCAGCACGCGGCCGCCTTCGGGCGCCAGCACGCGCGCCGCTGCGCCCGCGAGACGGAGCGCGAACCCCACCGTCATCGGGTGGGTACCGACCCGCCCGCGCACCCCGTCCGTTCCAAAATAACGCCTGCTCATCCCGAATTCCCCTCGCCGGAAACTGCCGCGGCGACAATCCTGAGCGCCGCCACCGTCGCTGCGACATCGTGTGCGCGCACGATACGCGCTCCATTCCGCGCCGCAAGCGTCGCGAGCGCGAGGCTGCCGGCCAGCCGGTCGCCGTCTTCCCTGCCCGTGATCTGGGCGATCATCCGCTTGCGCGACAATCCGGCCAGCACCGGCAGCCCGTCAGCGGCAATCTGCGGCAGGCCGCGCAGCAACGTCAAATTGTGTGCGAGGGACTTGCCGAATCCGAATCCCGGGTCGACGACGATGCGGTCGCGCCCGATGCCGGCGGCGATGCAGCGCACTGCGCGTTCACGGAGGAAACCGCGCACTTCCGCCAGCACGTCGGTGTAGCGCGGGGACTGCTGCATGGTTTGCGGCTCCCCTTGCATGTGCATGAGGCATACCGCCACGTCCGAGGCGGCGACCGCCTCGATCGCGCCCGGCGCGCCGAGCGCGCCCACGTCATTGACCATCGAAGCGCCGGCCGCGATCGCGGCACGCATGATCTCCGGTTTCCGCGTGTCGACCGACAACGGCAGGCCCAGTCGCGCAGCCAGCCGCTCGATCACGGGAATGACACGCCGCAGTTCCTCGTCGACCGCAACCTCCGCGGCGCCAGGGCGCGTCGACTCGCCGCCGACATCGATGATCGCCGCGCCCTCCTCCGCCATGCTCTCTGCACGCGCGATGGCCTCCGGCAGCGACGCGAAGCGGCCGCCGTCGGAAAAGGAATCCGGAGTGACGTTCAGGATCCCCATGACCACGGGTTGGCCGAGGTCGAGCTGATGCCGGCCGCATTGCAGGCGCATGGAGGTGGGTTGCTGGCGGGCGGGCAGCGAATCGGCAACAGCCGCCGGTGACACCGGGCGGGCGTCGCCTCAGGTCTGGCTGGCCGGCGGGCCGATGACCGGCTCCGGCGTCGGTGTGCCGGTGCCGTTGGTCGGTGCGCCGGTGTCGTCCCAGTCCTTGGGTGCGCGCGGCACGCGACCGGCCATGATGTCGCCGAGCTGGAGCTCGTCGATCGTCTCGTACTTGATGAGCGCCGCCGCCATGATGTCGAGTTTCTCGCGATTGTCGACGAGGATCTGGCGCGCCTGCGCGTAGGCGTCGTCGATGACGCGGCGGATTTCCTCGTCGATCACGTGCGCGGTCACGTCGGAAACCTGCTTGTGCTGCGTCACGGCGCGGCCGAGGAATACCTCGGGCTGGTCCTCCATGTAGGACAGCGGTCCGAGCCGGCTCGACAGGCCCCACTTGGTGACCATGTTGCGCGCCAGGCTGGTCGCGCGTTCGATGTCGTTCGAGGCGCCGGTCGTGACGGCTTCCGCGCCGAAGCGGAGCTCCTCGGCGATGCGGCCCCCGAACAGGCTCGCGATCTGGTTCTCGAGGCGGCGCTTGCTGTAGCTGTAGCGGTCTTCTTCGGGCAGGAACATGGTGACGCCGAGCGCGCGGCCGCGCGGGATGATCGTCACCTTGTAGACGGGGTCGTGTTCCGGCAGCCTCATGCCGACGATCGCGTGGCCGGCCTCGTGATAGGCGGTGTTCAGCTTTTCCCGCTCGCTCATGACCATCGAGCGCCGTTCGGCGCCCATCATGATCTTGTCCTTGGCGCGCTCGAACTCCTCCATCGTGACGAGTCGTTTGTTCGCGCGCGCGGCGAACAGCGCCGCCTCGTTGACGAGGTTCATCAGGTCGGCGCCCGAGAAGCCCGGCGTGCCGCGCGCAATGATCGACGGCTTGACGTCGTCCGAGATCGGCACCTTGCGCATGTGGACTTTCAGGATCTGTTCGCGGCCGCGCACGTCCGGCAGCGGCACCACGACCTGGCGGTCGAAGCGGCCCGGCCGCAGCAGCGCTGGATCGAGCACGTCCGGCCGGTTGGTCGCCGCAATGACGATGACGCCTTCGTTGCCCTCGAAGCCGTCCATCTCGACCAGCAGCTGGTTCAGCGTCTGCTCACGCTCGTCGTGACCGCCGCCGAGGCCGGCGCCGCGATGGCGCCCGACCGCGTCGATCTCGTCGATGAAGACGATGCAGGGCGCGTGCTTTTTCGCCTGCTCGAACATGTCGCGCACTCGCGAGGCGCCGACACCGACGAACATCTCGACGAAATCGGAACCGGAAATCGTGAAGAACGGCACCTTGGCTTCGCCCGCGATGGCGCGCGCCAGCAGCGTCTTGCCGGTGCCGGGGCTGCCGACCATCAGCACGCCCTTCGGGATCTTGCCGCCGAGCTTCTGGAACTTGGACGGGTCCTTCAGGAAATCGACGATCTCGGCGACCTCTTCTTTCGCCTCGTCCACGCCGGCGACGTCGGCGAAGGTCACGCTGACTTGGTCCTCGGACAGCAGCCGCGCGCGGCTCTTGCCGAACGACATCGCGCCACGCCCGCCCGCGCCGCCCTGCATCTGGCGCATGAAATAGATCCACACGCCGATCAGCAGCAGGATCGGGAACGAGGAGATGAAGAGCTGCAGCAGGAAGTGCTGTCGCTCCGGCGGCGCGGCATCGATCTGGACCTGCTGCTTGTCGAGCAGACCGATCACGACCGAATTGTCGGTCTCCGGATTCAGGGTGACGTATGGCGCGCCGCTCGCGCGCTCGCCGACGATCGACTCGCCCTTGAAGGTGGCGGTCTTGATGCCGCCATTTCGTACCTCGGTCAGGAACTGCGAGTACTTGAGCGGCTCCGGCGGCGTGGAACGCTGGCCGAAGTTGGCGAACACCGCGAGCAGGACCACCGCGATGACCACCCAGAGGACGATGTTTCTCGTCAGATCGTTCAAGCGGCGCTCCTGTCCATGATCCGCGCGGGGACCGGTTGGCTGATTGGACCGGGCTGTTCGAAGGGTAGTTTCACATTACACCGGCCGGGGGGTCCTGGCCACCAAATACGTCTCGGAACTGCGCTGTCGCGAAGCCCTGGGTTTCCGCATTTTCACGCTGCGGAACCGCTTGCGGGCCTCGGCGAGCATCTCCTGGAATCCGGCGCCCTGGAACACCTTCATGACGAGCGCGCCCTTGGGCCCGAGCACCTGCCCGGCGAAGTCGAGGGCGAGGGCCTCGAGGTCCGCTGCCCGCGCCTGGTCGACCACGTCCACTCCGCTCATGTTGGGGGCCATGTCGGACAACACAAGGTCGACGCGGCGACCGCCGAGTCCGTCGAGCAGCATATCGAGCGCGGGCTGCTCGCGGAAATCGCCCTGCAGGAAAGTCACGCCGGTGATGGCATCCATCGGCAGCAGGTCGAACGCGAAGATCGTGCCGCGCCCGCCGAGTTTGCGTGCCGCGTACTGGCTCCAGCCGCCCGGCGCGGCGCCCAGATCGACGACCACTGCGCCCGGGAAAAACAGCTTCTCCGCGCGGTCGATCTCCTCGAGCTTGTAAGCGGCGCGCGAACGAAGTCCTTCGTCCTTTGCGCGCTGCACGAAGGGATCCGAGAAATGCTCCTGCAACCACTGGCCGCTCGACTTGCTGCGACGGGTCATGTCCTCATCCGCTCCGCGCATCTCTCCTATAATCGTGCGATGGCGCTCACCGACCGGCAGAAGAAACACCTGCGTCGCCTCGGCCACCCGCTGCATCCGATCGTGCTCATCGGGCAGCGCGGCCTGACCGAAAGCGTCGCGGCCG
The DNA here is from genome assembly GCA_031396515.1 of Gammaproteobacteria bacterium. GTDB lineage: Bacteria > Pseudomonadota > Gammaproteobacteria > Steroidobacterales > Steroidobacteraceae > SCUD01. Next base: position 5,345 of record JANNKZ010000200.1, on the reverse strand, counting down.
AGCTCGGTCGTGCGCTTGCCGACCACGAACTCGTCAAGGTACGCGCGCGCGTCGGCGATCGCGAGGCGCGCGACGCCGTGCTTGCGGAACTCGCGCGCGCCTCCGCATCGGAACTCGTCTACCGGATCGGCAACGTCGGGCTATTCTACAAACAAAACAACAAGTTGGCGAAGATTCTTCTACCCGATTCTTGAGTCAGCCGAGGCGCACGGTGATGACTTCGTAACTGCGGGCGCCCGCGGGAGCGGCAACCTCGACCTCGTCGCCCGGCGACTTGCCGATCAATGCGCGCGCAATCGGTGAATTGAAGGAAATCATTCCCTGGCGGATGTCCGCCTCGTCGTCGCCGACGATCTGGTAGGTCACTGTGGGCCCGCCGTCGACCGGCGCGAGTTCGACGGTCGCCCCGAACACCACGCGACCGGTGTCGGGTAGCGCCGCCGGATCGATGACCTGCGCGGTCGAAAGGCGCGCCTCGATCAGCTTGATGCGTCCTTCGACGAATCCCTGCTGCTCGCGCGCGGCGTGGTACTCGGCGTTCTCGGACAGGTCGCCGTGAGAGCGGGCTTCCGCGATCGCGCGGATGATCGCCGGACGGTCCTCCGACTTGAGCTTGCGCAGTTCGTTGCGCAGGAGTTCCGCGCCCTTCAGCGTGATCGGCGTCCTCATGCGGCACCCATCTCGCGATGCAGGTCCTGGAGCCGGTTGACGTCGTGGTCCTCGAGATGATCGAGCGCATCGCAGGTCGCATGGGCCGCAGCGACCGTCGTGTAGTACGTGACCTTCCGGTATTCAGCCTCGCGGCGGATCGACCGCGATTCGTGGATCGCGCGCTTGCCTTCGGTCGTATTGATGATCAGGTCGATCTCGTCGTTCTTGATCATGTCGACGATATGCGGACGGCCCTCGCGCACCTTGAGGGCACGCCGGCACGCGACGCCGGCCGCCTCGAGGGCCGCCGCGGTGCCCTGCGTCGCGAGGATTTCGAAGCCGCGTTCCGCGAGCCGCCGCGCGATCACCACCGCGCCTTCCTTGTCGCGGTCGCGCACCGACAACAGGCAGACGCCGCGCGTCGGCAGGCGCACGCCGCTCGCGGCCTGCGACTTGGCGTAGGCCTCGCCGAAAGTGCGGCCGGTGCCCATCACCTCGCCCGTTGATTTCATTTCCGGCCCGAGGATCGGATCCGACTCCGGGAACTTGCCGAAGGGAAACACGGCTTCCTTGACGGAATAATAAGGAGGAACCCGTTCGGCCACGGCGCCCTGCTCCTTGAGCTTCTTGCCTGCCATCACGCGCGCGGCAATCTTGGCGAGCGGAACCCCGGTCGCCTTGGAAACGAACGGCACGGTGCGCGAGGCACGGGGATTGACCTCGAGCACGTAGACGATGCCGTTCTGGATCGCAAACTGGACGTTCATCAGGCCGACGACGTTGAGCGCCTTGGCCAAGCACCGGGTCTGCTCGCGCAGTTCGTCCTGCGTCGCGGCCGAGAGCGTCGCGGGCGGCAGCGAGCAGCTGGAATCACCCGAATGCACGCCCGCCTGCTCCACGTGCTCCATGATGCCGCCGATCAGCACGTCGTCGCCGTCGCCGATCGCATCCACGTCGACCTCGATCGCCAGGTCGAGGAAGCGGTCGAGCAGGACCGGGCTGTCGTTCGACACGCGCACGGCCTCGCGCATGTACTGGCGCAAGTCCTCTTCCTCGTAGACGACTTCCATCGCCCGGCCGCCGAGCACGTAGGACGGGCGGACGATCAGCGGGAAGCCGACCTCGCGGGCGAGCTCGATCGCGCGTTCCTCGTCGCGTGCGGTGGCGTTTGCAGGCTGGCGCAGATTGAGCTTTGTCAGGAGTTGCTGGAAGCGCTCGCGGTCCTCGGCGACATCGATCGAGTCGGGACTCGTGCCGATGATTGGCGCGCCGGCCGCCGCGAGCTGGCGCGCCAGCTTGAGCGGTGTCTGGCCGCCGAACTGCACGATCACGCCCTTCGGCTTCTCGCGGGCGATGATTGCCATGACGTCTTCGAACGTCAGCGGTTCGAAGTACAAGCGATCCGAGATGTCGTAATCGGTCGAGACTGTTTCCGGGTTGCAGTTGACCATGATGGTCTCGAACCCGTCTTCGCGCAGCGCCAGCGCCGCGTGCACGCAGCAGTAGTCGAATTCGATACCCTGGCCGATGCGGTTCGGCCCGCCGCCCAGGATCATGATCTTGTCCCGGTCGGACGGCGCCGCTTCGCATTCCTGCTCGTAAGTCGAGTACAGGTAGGCGGTCGAGGTCGCAAATTCGGCGGCGCAGGTATCGACGCGCTTGTAGACCGGGTGCACGCCGGCCGCGAGCCGGCGCGCGCGCACCCGCGATTCCGGCGCGCCCATGGCGCGCGCGAGTGCGAGGTCGGAAAACCCCTTGCGCTTCAGCGCCAGCAGCCGATCGTAGGTCAGCGAAGCGATGCCCTCGGTCCGGACCGTCTCCTCCTCGCGGACGAGGTCCTCTATCTGCACCAGGAACCAGGGATCGATGGACGTTTCGGCCGCGACCTGGTCGAGCGGCCAGCCTGCGCGGAAGGCATCGGCTACGTAGCGGATGCGGTCCGCTCCCGGATGGCGCAGCTCCTCGGCGAGGCGCAGTTCCCCGTCGGGGTCCAGCGGCAGTTCGAGGATCGGCGTCAGCCCGTCGCAGCCGGTCTCGAGGCTGCGCAGCGCCTTCTGCAGCGACTCCTGGAACGTGCGGCCGATCGCCATGGCTTCGCCGACCGACTTCATCTGGGTAGTCAGGCGGTCGTTGGCGCCCGGGAATTTCTCGAACGTAAAGCGTGGCACCTTGGTGACCACGTAGTCGATGGCCGGCTCGAAGGATGCCGGCGTCGCGCCGCCGGTGATCTCGTTCCGCAGTTCGTCCAGCGTGTAGCCGACGGCGAGCTTTGCCGCGACCTTGGCGATCGGGAAACCGGTCGCCTTCGAGGCGAGCGCCGAGGAGCGCGACACGCGCGGGTTCATCTCGATGACGAGCAGGCGGCCGTCTTTCGGATTGAGCGCGAATTGCACGTTCGAGCCGCCGCACTCGACGCCCACCTGGCGCAGCACCGCGATCGACGCGTCGCGCATGCGCTGGTATTCCTTGTCGGTCAACGTCTGCGCCGGCGCCACCGTGATCGAGTCGCCGGTGTGCACGCCCATCGGGTCGAAATTCTCGATCGAACAGACGATGATGCAGTTGTCCTTGCGGTCCCGCACCACCTCCATCTCGAATTCCTTCCAGCCCAGCACCGACTCCTCGATCAGGACTTCACCGGTCGGCGAGGCATCGAGGCCGCGGGCGACGATGGCCTCGAACTCTTCTCGGTTGAAGGCGATGCCCCCGCCGCTGCCGCCGAGGGTGAAAGACGGGCGGATCACCGTCGGGTAGCCGACTTCGCCCTGCACCGCGAGCGCCTCCTCGAGGCTGTGCGCAATGTAGGACTGCGGGCACTCGAGGCCGATGCCGCGCATCGCGTTGCGGAACAGCTCGCGGTCCTCGGCCATGTCGATCGCTTCACGCGAAGCCGCGATCATCTCGACGCCGAACTTGTCGAGCACGCCCTCGCGAACGAGGTCGAGGGCGGTGTTCAGCCCGGTCTGGCCGCCCATGGTCGGCAGCAGCGCGTCGGGCCGCTCCTTCTCGATGATCCGCGCGACCGTGCGCCAGTCCACCGGTTCGATGTAGATGGAGTCGGCCATCTCCGGGTCGGTCATGATCGTCGCCGGGTTCGAGTTGACGAGGATGACGCGGTAGCCCTCTTCGCGCAGGGCCCGGCAGGCCTGCGCGCCCGAATAATCGAATTCGCAGGCCTGGCCGATGACGATGGGGCCCGCACCGATGATCAGGATGCTTTTGATGTCGGTGCGCTTGCCCATCAGCGCGCGACCACGCCTTCAACGCCGGCCAGCTGGTTGCGCAGTAGCTGCTGCAGGCGCCGTGCCATCAGGAACACGAAATGCTCGAACAGCGGCCGCAGGTCGTGCGGGCCGGGGCTCGCTTCGGGATGGCCCTGAAATCCGAACGCGGGACGGTCGGTGCGCGCGATGCCCTGCAGCGACCCGTCGAACAGCGAACGGTGCGTCGGGCGCAGCCGCGCCGGCAGCGTTTCCTCGTCCACCGCAAAGCCGTGGTTCTGGCTCGTGATGATCACGCGGCTGCCGACCAGCTCCTGCACCGGGTGATTGGCGCCGTGGTGGCCGAATTTCATCTTGACGGTTTTTGCGCCGCTCGCGAGCGCGAGCAGCTGGTGTCCGAGGCAGATGCCGAATACCGGAATGTCGGTTTCGAGGAACTCGCGGATCGCATTGATCGCGTAGTCGCAGGGCTCCGGATCGCCGGGACCGTTCGACAGGAAGATGCCATCCGGCGCGAGCGCCAGCACGTCGGCCGCTTTTGTCTGGGCCGGCACGACGGTCATGCGACAGCCGTGGTCCGCGAGCAGGCGCAGGATGTTGCGCTTGATGCCGAAATCGTAGGCGACGACGTGCAGGCGCGAGCCCGCGCGCAGCACGCGGCTCGCCTCGCGTCCGATGCTGCCGTCGTTCCACTGGTAGGGCGTGCGCGCCGTAACCACCCGCGCGAGATCCATGCCCTTCAGTCCCGGGAACGCCTTGGCGGCGCGCAGCGCAACCTCGGCATCAGCCTTGTCGGCGGTCGCGATACAGCCGCCCTGTGCGCCGCGCTCGCGCAGGATGCGTGTCAGCATGCGCGTGTCGATGCCGGCGATCGCCACCGTCTCGGCTTCGGCGAGGAACTGCGACAGTGAATGGCTCGCGCGCCAGCTCGAATGGAGGAGCGGCAAGTCGCGGATGACGAGGCCGGCGGCGTGGACCGCATCGGACTCCATGTCTTCGGGTGTCACGCCGGTATTGCCGACGTGCGGATAGGTGAACGTGACGATCTGGCGCGAATACGACGGGTCGGTCAGGATTTCCTGGTAGCCCGTCATCGCCGTGTTGAACACGACCTCTCCGGTCGTGACGCCGGAAGCACCGATGGAAACGCCGCGAAACACCGTGCCGTCCTCGAGCGCGAGCACTGCAGGTGTCGGTGTCACCGGTGCATCTCTCCCTGGTCAGCGGACTGGCGCTTCCGTCAGGCGCAGGCCCGGAGCCGATGGAGCCTTTGGGGATCTCCACCAACCGTCAATCGCCGTTGTTCAATGGGGGCCGCGACCTGAGCGCGGATTCTACAAGACCGGCGTGCAAAATGGGACGCATCCCTTTAGCCCGGTCCGCGGCCTGCCGGGTTGGCTCGCGAGCTCAGAAGAGAAGAATCGGAAAATTCGCTCGCTCGCCACCCGGCCGCCCGCGGATCGGAAAGGGGGT
>JANNKZ010000192.1:0-2467 GCA_031396515.1 Gammaproteobacteria bacterium | reverse complement strand
GGCCGGCGAGCTCAAGCCGCTGCCGATGCAGGAAGGCGGCGAGCGTTTCGGTCAGTTCTACCTGGTGTTCGCGGACCCCGAGAACCCAGGCAAGGCCGCCTCACGACTGGCGGAGATCCTGAAGGAAGACGTCGTCAACACATGCCGACTGAAAAAGGTGTCAGACACCTCTTAGTTGGTGTCTGACACCTTTTCGAAAGTCATCCCGCCTACAAACTTCGCCGCCAACTCATCCGCACTGAACGGCTCCTGATCGAGCCGTCGCCGCGTCGAGCATGCGATCGAAAGGATCCGGTCCGGATCCCGCGGATGCGCCATCAGCACCTGCACGACTTCCATCTGGAACTCCACGCCCGGAAAGTTCGTATTGTTGCGTTCCTCCCAGGCGATGCGCATGCGCCAGGCCTCGGTGCCGTGCACGTCCGCACGGGCGATCTCGGCCCATTTTTCGGTGAACTGCGAATTGTTCGGGGTGCGGGTTTCGCGAAGCACCGTCTGCGCGAGCACCTCGAGGTTCGTGTATTCGCGCGCGAACTTGCCCGGCTCGTATTGATCGGCTTTGAGAAACACGCCGCTGGTGCGTGATTCGTCGGTGCTCTCGGCAATGCGGTACATGACCCGCCAGCCTTTCTCGTACCGCTGCTCGGCGACCACCCAGCCTTCGGTGCCGGGCGCCTGCACGGTGATGCCGAGATAACTCAACTGCGGTTCTTTGACGGGGGTAAAGTCCTGGCCCGTCGCGACGCCACTCAAGGCGAGAGCGGCCAACACAAAGCGCGCGCGGCGCAGGATCGGGATGTTCATGACCATTTTCCTGAGAATAGGGGACGCATCCCTTTACACACTACTCCTCTCAAGGGAATGCCCTCGGGATCGGCAATGAACGTCAGCGTCAACGCCGGAAGTTGGCAAACGGCAACCGGCCTGCCGTCACCGAAACGGACGAGTTCGCAAATTCGTTTGCGCAACGTGCGACTCTTTGCTGGCCCTGCTTTGCCGATGTAGATGATGTCCGCACCCGGCACCCACTTGCTGGTCAGCACATCCAACGAGTACGACGGATCCTTGCCTTTGAACCAACCTGCGCTGCTCTTCTTCTGGAATCCGGGTGGAGTCCGTGTCTTTCTGACGATCACGTAAACACCGTGCACAGCTGGCGCTTGTTTGGCGTCCGCAAGCAGCGTGCGAAGCGGCAGAAATCCCTCGAACCCACGGAGGCTTGGCCCTGAACCGGCCGGCTCTGCCATCCGAGGAGTCGCCCTCACCTTCCTGACTGCATATTCCGCTTTTGGCTCGCGAATCAGCAGGCCCGGCGGAATATCGAGCTTCTCATTGAGTGCCCGAATCATCGGCAGAGTCAGCGAGCGCTTGCGGGAAAGAACTTCCGAGGCGCGATTCTTGCCGCCGAGATACGGCGCAATGTCCTTCTGCCGGAGCCCCTGTTGCTCCATCCTGAACAGGATGGAGTCGATCGGATCGGGTTTGGCAAACGCAAACCGGGCCTTCTCGTAGTCCTCGACCAGCCTGGCCAGGAGCTCGAGGCGCAAACCGCGGAGCGACTCGGGTTCGGGATCCAGCGATGCCAGTCGCTCGACCTCGGCAAGAAACTCGCAATGCTGCTCATCCGTCTTGATGATCCGCGGTTCGAGAGTGCTCACGTATCTATCTCCTGCGGTTCCGAACGTCATCGTCCCGATGCGTCCCGGCCCAGAGCACGGTCACGATGCCGTTTCGAAATGCCACGTGGACCTCCAGGCGGTAGTTGTTCCCGCGGACATTGATGATCACGACATTGGCCGGCAGAAAGCTTGCCCTGGTCCACGACCCGTTTTGCCCAGTCGAAGTACTCTCGCTTCCTTTCCACCGACCAGTCTTTCGGCGGGCTCGCACCGATGTCGCGCACGTTGCAGAGCTTGCCCTCTCCTTCTCTGCCTCGCCGTCAGGCAAACTGGAGTGCAAGTGCTAGGACATTAATCCCTCGCTCAACCGCGCATCAGGTGGTTCGCAGCGCAGGCCTCGCCCAGGTCGTTGTAAGCAGAACCGCAACCATCACGAACCACGTGCGCTTGGCGGGCTGGCAGGCTGGCATGGTCGTTCCTCCCGGCAATCTGGTGCGCCGGAGCGCAGCCGGGGTCAAGAGCCTGGGGGTTGGAGGCTCGTTCAGAACTCCTGGCGGACGCCGATGAGTCCGATCACGCGATCGTACGTGTAGCGCACGTCGCTTGAATTGTCGAAGGACTCCCACGCGACTTCAGCTGCCAGCGAAAAACCGCGGATATCAAGGAATGGAAACGGGCGGGAGTAGCGGATCCGCGCGTCGAACCCCTTCTTCTCCGGCGCTTCATCGTTGATCGTCGGGTCGCCGACCACCTGCTGGTCAAACACGCGCGAACTGTACTGGCCTTCCAGCGAGACACGACTGTCGTCCGCAAAACGCCAGGTCCACTCGACACCGGCATTCCATTCC
>JANNKZ010000169.1:0-3796 GCA_031396515.1 Gammaproteobacteria bacterium | reverse complement strand
ACATTCAGGCCGAAGCCGAGCGCGCGGCGACAGACGGCGCGCCCGATCCGCCCGAAACCGACGATGCCCAGCGTCCGGCCGGCGAGTCGCTCGATGCCGGTGATCTCGTTCCAGCGCCAGCTCCGGCGCACCTGCACCTGTTCGTGATACGCGACGATCCGCCGGTTGAGCGCGAGCAGGAGTGCGAGCGTGTGATCCGCGACTTCGTCGGTGCAGTACTCGCCGACCGCGCTCACGGCGATGCCGCGCCCGGCCGCGGCGGCCGTGTCCACGCAGTCCCAGCCGGTCGCGGCGACCGAGATGATGCGGCAGCGTTCGAGTTCCCCGAGCACCGCGCGGTCGAAGGGAACGTAGTCGGTCAGGATCGCGTCGGCATTCCGGCAGGCGGCGACCAGTGCGTCGCGGTCGCCGCGATAGGTGAATGCCGCGATGCGTGCGCCGTCAGGCAGTTGCTGCCGCTCGATGGACAGGTCGCGGCCTTCCGCTTCCGGCATCTCGGCGAAAACGATGGCCGGCGCAGCGTTCAGGCGGCCGCTCCTGCGGTGCGCTGCTTGCTCAATGCCGTCAGGCCGAAGAGCAGGAGCGCGGAGACCAGGAGCCCGGGCCAGAGCGGATCGATCGCGAACACGCCGCCCACACCGGCATCGGCCGCGATGCGCCAGCCGATGACGGTGGCGAGCGAGGCGCTCGTGCTCCAGAACGCGGCGGACGCCGACACGCGACGCGAATAGATGGCGAGGATCGTCGGCAGGAACAGGCCGGCCGAGTTGATGGTGAAGCCGAGCTGCAGGATGTCGATGATGTCGCGCATCTTCCAGGCCATCAGCAGGGCGAGCAGGCCCGCACCCAATGACGCCAGCGTGCCGACCCGCAACATCGCACGCGGCGCGATGCCCGGCTGGATGTAGCGCTGGTGAATGTCGCGCGTGTAGTTCGCAGACGCGGTGAGCACGCAGATGGCGCCCACCGACATGGTGGCGGAGAGAATCGCAATCACCATCAGGCCCTTCAGCCCGACGGGAAACGCGTCGAGGACGAAGGTTGTGAGGATGCCCGCGCCGGCGTCGCGGCCCGGGTAGAGGACCGCGCTCGCGAGTCCGAGCCACGCGACCGCGAGAGCGATCGGCAGGATCAGCACCATCGCCAGGAGGGCGCCGTTGCGCGAGGCGGCCGCGTCGCGCGCGGCAAAACTGCGCGAGAAGCTGTCCATCCCGACGAAGAAGCTGAGCACCAGCGAGACCACGAGTGCTGCGACCTGGTCCCAGCCCTGCGCGCCGAAATCGTAGTGCGACGCCGGCAGCGCCGCCTGCATGTCGGTCCAGCCACCCGCGTGCGAAATGGCGACCGGGATGCCGACCACGACGATGCCGAGCAGCACGAGCGAGACCTGCACCCAGTCCGTGTACGTCACGGCGAGGTAGCCGCCGACGGCCGTGTACAGGATCACGATGGCGCCCGACAGCAGCAGCGCCGTGCCGTAATCCCAGCCGAGAAGCACCTCGAGGATCGAAGCCGACGCCACGAATTGCCCGGCCGTGTAGGCGGTGAACGCGAGCACCGTCGTGATCGTGGCGACCGCGCGCGTGCGATTGTCGTAGTGCTGCTCGATGAAGTCGGGATACGTCAGGTGCTGGTGCCGGTCGCCGTGCTGCTTGACACGCGTTGCGACCGACAAGCCGAACAGCAGGCAGCCGATCGCGATCGCGAGGATGTACCAGATGCCGGTGACGCCCTGCTCGAACACGCGCGTGGAAGTGCCGACGATGGACGCCCCGCCGATCCAGGCGGCCACCCAGAGAAAGGCTATCGTGGCCGGACCCATACGCCGGCCGCCCACGAAGTAGTCCTCGACGTTCTTGCGGCGGTGCTGCGCGTAGAAGCCGAGCCCCACCATCAGCGCGAGATAGGCGAAGAGGATGGTGGTATCGATGGCGCCCATGGGAATTCCGTCGACTCAGGGAGCGGCTATTCTGCGCCCCCGCCGGCCGCGCCGCGCGTTCTCTTGCGCCGCCGATTCCTTGGCAGCCGGCAGCGTCACGACCTTGCGCAACTGGGGATAGTCCGCGGTCTTGTGCGGAATCGCCATCGCCTCGATGAAATGCGCCTGGAATCGCGGCTCGATCGCCGTCTCGACTTTCTCCACGCGCCGGACCAGTTCCTCGATCGTCGAGCGGGCGGTCGAATCAAGGAGCGCGATGCGCGCCCCGGCGCCCGCCGCATTGCCGACGGAAGTGACGGCGGGGAGCTCGCAGTCCGGAATCATGCCGAGCACCATCGCGTACTTCGGGTCGATGTGGCTGCCGAAGGCGCCGGCCAGGCCGATGCGGTCCACGCGCTCGACGCCAAGCTCGTCCATGAGGAGGCGAATGCCGGCGTGCAGCGCGGCCTTGGCGAGCTGGATCGCGCGCACGTCGGTCTGCGTGATCTGCATCGGCACGTCGCCGCGGTGCAGCACGTAAGAAAAGGTTCGGTCGCTGGCGACGACGCGGTCGCTCCGCGCCGCGAGGCTGCCGTCCACCACGCCGTCCTGGTTGATGATGCCGGCGAGGTACATCTCGGCGATCACCTCGATGATCCCCGAACCGCAGACGCCGGTGACGCCGCTGCCGGCGGTCGCCTTCGCAAATCCCGGGTCGTCCGACCAGAGTTCGCTGCCGATCACCTTGAAGCGCGGCTCGAGCGTCACCGGATCGATGCGCACGCGCTCGATCGCGCCGGGCGCGGCGCGCTGGCCGCAGCTGATCTGCGCGCCCTCGAACGCAGGTCCCGTCGGGCTCGAGCAGGCGAGCAGGCGATCGCGGTTGCCGAGCACGATCTCGGCGTTGGTGCCGACGTCCACGAGCAGGGTGATTCCGGCATCGCGGTCAGGGCGCTCGGCGAGGATCATGCCGGCGGCGTCGGCGCCGACGTGGCCGGCGATGCAGGGCAGCACATAGACTCGCGCGTTGGGATGCACGGCGATTTCCAGCGACGAGGCGCTGAGCGTCAGCGAGTGGTCGATGGCGAGCGCGAACGGTGCGCCGCCGAGTTCGGTCGGGTCGATGCCGAGCACGAGGTGATGCATGATCGGATTGCCGACCAGCGACAGCTCGAGGATATCGGTCGTTTCGATCTTTGCCGTGCGCGCGAGTTCCGCCGCGAGCGCGCTCAGGGCCTCGCGGATCACGGCGGTCATCTGCGCCGCGCCGCCCGGGTTCATCATCGCGTAGGACACGCGGCTCATCAGGTCTTCGCCGAAGCGGATCTGCGGATTCATGATGCCGGCCGCCGCGACCAGCTCGCCGGTCTCGAGATTGCAGAGATGCGCGGCGACCGTGGTCGAGCCGATGTCCACGGCCATGCCGAAGGCGCGGTCGTGGAAGCCCGGCCAGACGCCGATGATCTGCGACTCGCCGTGAACGGCGACGGTCACCTTCCACTGGCCCTTGCGGAGCGCCGCTTGCAGGTCGCGCAACACCGCGAGGTCGCAATCGAGGCCGATGAGCTGCCATTCGGCGGCGAGTGCGTTCTGCAGCCGACGCAGGTCGCCGGATGGATCCTGCATGTCCGGCTCCTGCACCTCGACGAAGTGCAGGCGCACGACCGGGTTCAGCTCGATTTCCCGCGCATCGGCGTCCTTGCGCACGACCTGGCGATGCACCTGGCTGCTCGACGGGACGTCCACGACCACGTCGCCCTGCACGCGCGTCGAGCAGGAAAGGCGATGACCGGCGGACAGTCCCTTGCGCGCGGCGTAACGTATTTCGATCTCGCCGACCGCCGAGACGCTGCCGGTGCCGGAGCGGATGCCGTGCTT
>JANNKZ010000144.1:0-3742 GCA_031396515.1 Gammaproteobacteria bacterium | reverse complement strand
CCGCATTACCTACGGTGGGACGCTTGCAGGACGGCATTGCAGAGTTGCGCCGTGCATTGGAACTCGATCCTCTACGGGTCGAGTACTTCGGATGGGCCACGCGCATGCTCTTGTACGCCGGGGATTATGACGCCGCGATCGCGCAGGGCGCAGAGACGTTCGAAATTGACGAGAAGTATGGTCGCGGATTTGTGTTTGTCGGGTCCGCCTACCTCGCCAAGGGCGACGCGGAACAGGCCCTCAACTGGTTCCAGCGTGGCCAGAGCCTCGACACGGCGGTGCGTTCGTACGATGCAATGATCGTCCGGGCGCTGGCCGCGCTGAATCGCCGTGAGGAGGCGGACGAGATCCTCGCGCGATTGGAGGGCGAGTCGCGGCAACAGTACGTGCGAGCCGAGTATCTGGCGATGGGGCACGCCGCGGTCGGCGACTTCGACCGTGCCTTCGAGGCACTCGAGCGGGCCTACCAGACGCGTTCGGCAGGGTTGATCTACCTGCACCTCGATCCTGGCTACGAACCGCTGCGCCACGATCCACGGTACAAGGAACTTGTGCAGCGCATCGGACTGTCCTAACCGTCAAACGCTCGATGCTTTGCCTGGAACTGCCGACCTCGCGGCATTACCCCACGCGTTGAGCGATGTGGTACCCACGCTTGCGAAGTTGCATTTTATGCATCCCGCATTTGCACGAGCAAGTTGTCAGCTCGTCACAACTCATGATAGACACGCCTCACTTCGTAGATACCGTGGGCACGCTCCAATCGACGGACAATGAAGTGCCCCCTGGCCATACGTTGAAAGTGGTCAATAAACAGGGTGTTGATTACAGCGCCACCGACAGCGCCCAGAATTGGAATAGCTTGCGCGGCCACCTTTTCGGATACGCTAATTGAAAAGCGCGATGCAACCGCGGCTATCAAGCTGACGATGGCCGGCGCACCCTTTTCTATAATCCCCTTCTCGGCTATGTGTCGTAAAGCGTCCGAGACTGCCTTTGCCATCGCGGCACGCGCGGCAAAGTATCCTGTCTTAGCTGCGTCGTCCTTTTGAGATTCCCCGCCGAGCGCGAGCACTTGAATGCACTCCACTTTGGACTCGGGTGCCCGGATATCTTCGCCTTCGCTACGAGCTATGTCCGCGATTGAGCGCAACATGATGGTGGTCGACACCGGCAACTCAATCACAAGGGCGGCCAAGCCAAAGGCGCCTCCCGCGGCACCGGTCGTACCCACGGCGACTTTATGCCACCAGACCGATGGCTCCCTCGTTGAATTGCTGTCGATCGTGCGAAGGGCCGCGTCAAACGCTGCTTCAATGGACTTTCGGGTCGCGTCGACCAGCAGAGGCTTCCACTTCTTCGGAAGCAACTGGAATCCCTTCTCGATTGGTGTTCCGACGACATGGCTGATCTTCACGGCCAAGCCAGGATTCTCCAGAAAACCCTTCGCGAGGCGCAGATCCTGAATTTCCAGCGACGATATGCTCATCCGAGTCTGATGGAGGGCCTAACTACAATTGAATATGACAATTCACATGGTCCCTGACGTCATTATTGACCATTAGTCATCGGGGGTGACTTCGGGGTGAATCATGAGAGGCCGTACGTCACGGGCCGTCAGTCGGAACCCGTCCCGTCATTTCTATTGGCAGCGGGACGACGGGATCCCCGTAGCCGTCCAACAGCAGGAGGACGCCTTCGTCCGGCTCCTGCACGCCATCAGAGAGAATCGGGATGGAAAGTGCGGCCATCGTTTCGCCAGGCGGGAATTCTATGTTGAAAAAGATTCCGAGTTGCGAGAGCGGAACGGCTGGATCGGGCGGAAAGATTCCGTAGTTCTCGAGGAATGAGGCCGGCACATCGTCCGTGTCGAGCTCGGAGAAGCGTCCTTCCGGCGGCAGCAGTTGAATTGACCAGAACCCGCCATTCGCCATCGGTTGCGAAAGGCGGAAGTTCCAGCTCAGCGACGATCCCTCCGCGGCAACGACCTCACTCGCATCCACCGTCAATTGCGGAGCGGCTTCGTCCTCCTCAACCAGGATCCAACCGTCGAAGTCAGTAGTAACCGCGTTCTTTTTCGCAAGCAACACCACCTGGATGAGCTGCGGGAATGGATTGTAGACGTCGTCGGCCTGGTAGCTGAACGGAATCGATGCCGACGTCGCCCCGGGCTCCAGCACCAGCGGAAAGCCGCGCGTCGGTTGTTCGAAGTCGGCGTAGTCGGTCAACTGCACCCAAAGGTTCGCGCGGCTGCTGACGACACCGTCGATAGTGACGGGGACATCCAGCGTGATCTCTCCGCTATCTCCTTCCGGGATGACCAAGTTGCCTACACTCACCTTGGGCAGATGAATGTGATCGCTGGGGGCAAGCCTTCCGTGCCAAGTGGAGATATCGAGCAGCCAGAAGCGTCCGCTTGGCGTGCGCGGAGTCAGTTCTATGGCCGTAATGCGGCGTGAATCGACGTTCGCCCTCCGCAGGCCCGCGCGGAGTTGTCGGGCAAGCACTTTTCCGAGCGGACTTGGTCCGCTATACGAGCGCAACTTCAGTCGCTGACCGAGTTCGGTCCACGTTCCGGAAACGTCGCGCACCCGGATATCGAGCTCGACGGGTGGAGCACCCGGCTCGCCAGCAATCCGGAAGTCGAGCGCGTCGGCGCGGGTCGCCGGAGCTGCAACGGGAATCCGAAGACTGCCGCCTGCCCTCGTCCATTCCACCTTGAGCGCGCGCGGTGGCGGAGCGGTTTCAACGAAGGACATTGGCGACCAGTGCGGAGTCAGTTCGAAAAAAAGATCCGGCGTGCAGCCCGGGCGCAGATCGAATGGGCCTGCGAAGTAATAGCCGCGACAGACGCCCGCCGCAAGCGAGCGGGTCGTCACCTGCGTGCCGGAACCCGCCTTGAACAACAACTGCTTGTCGCCGCCGATGGCATGCACGAACGCGTTGGCGCGACCGATCGACGGCGGTTTCACCGGCGTGCCATCGAGCAAGGGCAGCGATCCCGCGTCGTCATCGACGGCGAGTTTGACCAGCGCCGCGGTGTAAGCGAGTCCCACGGATTGCTGCTCGGCCGGCGTGAGTCGCTGCAAACTGTCCTGACCGCATTGCCGGTCGCCGGCATCGAACCAGTCATCCCAGGCCGCAGACTTCGACAAACCCGGCGTCCACTCGGTGTTGTAGAAGTTGTGGTTGGTGCCCATTGCCATGACGGAGGACCGCAAGGCGCGATCGCGCGTCAGGTCCCGGCCGATATCCACGTATTGCTGGCCCTGAAGATCGGAGACGTCGCCGTCGCAGAACGGGAGGATGACTGTCGTGTGCACCCCCGGTGCGACCTGGCGGCCGAACGCCGTAGGCCCGATCAGCACAAGTCCCTGGATTTTCCAGGGATCATCTGCATAGGTATCGATTGACGCGCGTTCGACGCCTTCGCCACCGCGGCTGTGCCCGACAAGCACGACGTCACCCATGTTCACGCGGCCATGAAAGCGGCCACCCCAGGAATCGCCGCCGTGATTCGTCCACTCCGCCCACTGCGCTAGATGATGACGAACCAACTGCGAACGTGCCGATGCGCCGCCGTCGAGAAACAATCCGTCCTGGCCATTGATTCCGTTTGCAGCAATGGACACGGTCAGGTATCCCTGCGATGCCAGCACATCGGTGATGTAGCGGTAACCGGTGTGACTCGGGACCGGTCGCCAGCCTGGCTTACAGGGCCAGTCGCCTGAAGACTGTCCCT
>JANNKZ010000376.1:0-2861 GCA_031396515.1 Gammaproteobacteria bacterium | reverse complement strand
CGCGGCATTCTCTTCGTTGACCGCGAGTGCCCAGGCATTCACCCATTCCATCGGATCGACGGGACCCTTCGGCGCCTCGGCATCGAGTTCGCGCTTGAGGCGCGGCGCGCGGCGCGGCAGCTTCAGCACGCCGGGCAGCACGCCCTCCGCCGCGAATCCGCGCTGCACGCAGGCCTGCATCACGCTCCAGATGCGCGTGAGCTTCGCGTCGATCTCGGCATCCGTGCGAAGCGCCCGCTCGTTCACGCGCATCAGCCCGTCGATCGAGAGCCCGGCGCTCTCGCATTGCACGAGCAGCGCGTCGCCGTTCGCGAACGGCAGCGGCAACTCGACGGTCGCGGCCGTGCCCGAGGCATCGTCGGACTCGCCCTCGCGCTGCACGGCGCCGCCGCCGATCGAATACATCTCCTCGGTCAGGAGCGTCGCGCCCGCGGCGTCCCGCGCGGTGAAGCGCATGCCGTTCGAATGACCCGGCAGCATCTGGTCGCGGTGGAACAGCAGGTTCATCGGTTCGTCGAAGGCGATCTCGCGCCGGCCAAGCAGGCGCAGGCGGCCGCTCTCGCGGATCCGCTTCAGCGTCGGCTCCATGACTGCCGGATCGAAGCCGGACGGGTCGTTGCCCTCGAGGCCGAGCAGGATCGCGCGATCCGTGCAGTGGCCGAGCCCGGTCAGTGCGAGCGAGCCGTAAAGCTGGGCGAACACCTCGGTCGTGCGGTCGAGCAGGCTTTTCGCCTCGAGGTCGAGTACGAAGAAGCGCGCCGCCAGCATTGGGCCCATCGTGTGCGAGGACGACGGGCCAACGCCGACCTTGAAGACGTCGAAGACGGACAAGTTCATAGCGCGGTCAGCCGCCGCAGGATCAGCGAGGCGATCTCGTCCGCGAGCGCGGCGCGCAAGGACTGCTCCTCGTGCTCCTTCGCGAGTACGGCCGTCTCGTCGTAGCCGTAATCGCGGGTCAGTTCCACGTGCTGGCGCGCCAGCAATTCCTGCTCACCGGCGGTGACCGAGAACTCGGCGCGGTAGTACACCTCGTACTCGCCCGGCCGATTCTGCGCGGTGACCGACAGCAATTGGCGGCCGGTTTCGTCGAGGTGCAGGCGGATCACCGCGCTCGCCTCCGCCGGACTGGCCGCGAGCGTGACGCCCGCGGCACGCAACTGCTGGTTGAGCGCGGCATAGAGCGCCGAATACCGGTCCGGCACGTCGAGCCAGGGCTTCGCGAGCGCGACCGGCAGCGGCGTCGAGCCGCGCAGATGGAATCCGCAGCCGGCGACGAGCACGAAAATTGCGGCAATCAGGATTCGAGGGATCATCAGACCACCACGTTGACAAGCTTGCCGGGGACGTAGATGAATTTCCGCACCGGCTGGCCCGCGACGAATTTCGCGACGCCGGGATCCGCGAGCGCCGCTTCGCGCGCGACGGCTTCGTCCGCTCCCGCCGGCACCGGCACGCGCCCGCGCAGCTTGCCGTTGACCTGCACGACGATCTCGACCGTGTCCTGGGCGAGCGCGGCCTGGTCCACTGCCGGCCAGCGCTCCTCCACGATGGCGCTCGCATGCCCGAGCGCCCGCCACATCGCGTGCGCGGCATGTGGCACGAAGGGCGACAGCATCAGCACGACGTTATCGAGCGCCTCCTGCATGACGGCGCGGCCCGCGGGCGTCGCGTCGTCGAACTTCGCGAGCGCATTCAGCAGTTCCATGACCGCCGCGATCGCCGTATTGAAGGTGCGGCGCCGGCCGATGTCGTCGCCGACCTTGGCGAGCGTCTGGTGCAGCTGGCGGCGCAGCGCCTGCTGCGCGGGATTGAGCGCCTTCACGTCGAGTGGATCGGCCGCGCCGCCCTGCACGTGCGCGTGCACAATCTTCCACAGCCGCTTCATGAAGCGGAATGCACCCTCGACGCCCTCATCCGACCATTCGAGCGTGTGCTCGGGCGGCGCCGCGAACATCGTGAAGAGCCGCGCGGTATCCGCGCCGTAGCGGTCGATCAGTTCCTGCGGATCCACGCCGTTCCGGCGCGATTTCGACATCGTGCCGATGCCGCCGTACTCGACCGGCTGGCCGTCGGACTTCAGGACGCCGGTCTTGCGCTCGCCCTCGCCCTTCGCCTCGACTTCCGCCGGGTTGTAGTAGGCGATGCGCCCCGACGCGGGTTTCCGGAACCAGATGTCGTTCAGCACCATGCCCTGGGTCAGCAGGCGCCGGAATGGTTCCGAGACCGTCGTGAGCCCGCAGTCGCGCATCACGCGAGTCCAGAAGCGCGAATACAGGAGATGCAGGATCGCGTGCTCGATACCGCCGATGTACTGGTCCAACGGCAGCCAGTAGGCGGCGCGCTCGTCCACCATCGCGGTGGCGTTGTGGGCGGAGGCGTAGCGGAAGAAGTACCACGACGAATCCACGAAGGTGTCCATCGTATCGGTCTCGCGCTTCGCGGGCGCGCCGCACTTCGGACAGCGGCAGTCGAGGAAGGATGGCGTCTTCGCGAGCGGGTTGCCGGAACCATCCGGCACCAGGTCTTCCGGCAGGCGCACGGGCAACTGGTCGTCCGGCACCGGCACGTCGCCGCAGGCCGGGCAATGGATGATCGGAATCGGGCAGCCCCAGTAGCGCTGGCGCGAGATGCCCCAGTCGCGCAGCCGCCAGACTACTTGCTTGCGGCCGTGGCCTTTCGACTCAAGGTCGCGTGCGATCGCATCGACCGCGCCGGCGTAATCGAGGCCGTCGTAGGCCCCCGAATTCACGCAGCGGCCGTAATCGGCGTACCAGGCCTGCCAGGCGTCGGTGGAATACAGGCGTCCGTCGACGTCGATGACCGGCAGGATCGGCAGGCCGTATTTCTTAGCGAAGGCGAAA
>JANNKZ010000134.1:0-13296 GCA_031396515.1 Gammaproteobacteria bacterium | reverse complement strand
ATGGACATGTAAGACCGCGAGGTCTTGCGCTTCGAACGAGGGCCCGGGAGGCGACTCCCGGGCCTTTTTCTTTTAACCTGCGCTGCCTATGACCGTTCCTGCACGCGACGAAGCCTTCGTACCGCCACCGGGCGGCGAGTTCATCGGCCATCCGCGCCCCTTGTGGATGTTGTTCGGCGCGGAGTTCTGGGAGCGTTTCGCGTACTACGGGATGCGAGCGCTGCTCGCGGTGTACGTGGCGACCGCGTTTTTTAGCGCACTGCCCGAGGGCGAGGCGAGGGCGCAGGCCAGCCTGACTTACGGCGCTTACACGGCACTGATCTATGGGACGGGCATCTTCGGCGGCTTCGTCGCCGACCGCTACCTCGGCTACCGTCCATCGATCCTGCTCGGCGGCACGCTGATGGCGGCGGGCCTGTTCCTCCTGCTGATCGCCGATCTCAATTGGTTCCTGGTCGGCCTCGCCGTCATCGTCGTGGGCAACGGACTGTTCAAGCCGAACATCTCGGCCATGGTCGGCCAGCTGTACGCGCCGGCCGATCCGCGCCGGGATTCGGGATTCACGATTTTCTACATGGGCATCAATGCCGGCGGCGCCCTGGCGCCGCTCATCTGCGGCACCCTGATCGGGGTCCATTTCGGCTACCAGTGGGGCTTCTTCGCGGCCGGGCTCGGGATGATCGCGGGGCTCGTCGTGTTTCACTGGCTGACCGGCTGGCTCGGCAGCATCGGCGCCGCGACCGTTCCGGGCGAGAGTGGGGCGCGCGTGCTCAAGGTGCTGCTCGGCTGCCTGGCGCTGGTGCCGGTGGTTTTCCTGATGCTGAGCCAGGCGAAGATCGTCGGCTACCTGCTGGTGCTGCTGTTCGTGGCGCTGTCGATCTATTTCCTCGTCTACGGCACGAACGGCGACCGCGTGCAGCTGCACCGCTACGTCGCGATGCTGCTGCTGTTCCTGGCCAAGATCCTGTTCTGGGGAATGTTCGAACAGGCGGGATCCTCGCTCAATTTCTTCGCCAGGGACCACGTCGACTCGCCGTTTGATTTCACCCTGTTCCAGTCGGCCAATCCGGTGTTCATCCTGCTGCTCGCGCCCGTCTTCGCCTGGCTGTGGCCCAGGCTCGACGCGCGGGGACTCAATCCGTCGATACCGCGCAAGTTCGCGATCGCACTGATGCTGGTCGCGCTCGGATTCACCACGCTCGTGATCAGCATCCACACCCTGCAGGACGATGCCGGCAAGGTGGCCTGGACGCTGCTGGCGCTCGCCTACCTGATCAACACCATGGGCGAGTTGTGCCTGTCGCCGATCGGGCTCTCGATGGTGACCAAGCTGGCCGCGCCCAAAGACACCGGCATGGCGATGGGCGCGTGGTTCATGTGCACTGCCATCGGCAACTACGCCGCGGGCGCGATTGCGGCGGTCGCATCGGGCGGCGATGTGGGCTCCGGGATCGAGCAATACGCCGCTACCTACACGCAGATCGCGATCGGCGGCGCGGCGATGGGGCTGGTCTTCCTGTTCTTCGCGCCGCAGATCAATCGCCTGATGCACGGCGTCCGATAGCGCGCCGGCGATATCGTCAGCGCATTTCGGTCTCGATCAGGATGCCGGCCGCGACCAGCCGGGCGAGATCACGGTCGAGCTCGGCGCGGTCCAGGCCCGGCTGTCGCGCCGCCGCATCCTGCAGCGAGAACATGCGCTGCTGGAGCATCCACTCGATCGTCGGGTAGTCGGCGCCGACCCCGATCTCGCCGCCGTCGAAAACGACGGCGAAGCCGCGGTCGCGGCGCTCGACGCGCCCCTTGCGCGCGGTCGAGTACCAGGCGGGTTTCGGCTGCGCGGGCAGCTGGTAGTCCGCGGCCGGTCCCGCGAGGTCGCGCTGCGCGTTCAGCACGTCCTGCGCGAAAGCGGGCGATGACATCAGCTCCCGGAGGCGGCTGCCGAGATTCGCCAGACTCGCCTGCAGATCGGCGGCATTCCTGGCATCCGGGAGGTAGCTGCGAAACGCGCTCTCCGGCGTCGCGGCCTTCTCCAGCAGCTTGAAAAGCGCGAGTCCGGTCGCCGGCGCGACGCCGAAGGTCACGTGCAGCGAGGCCTGTGAGCCGGTCAGCGCATCGTGGTACTGGCCGCGCGGCAGGTAGAGCACGTCGCCGGGCTGCATCGCCGCCTCGAACAAGAGCGCGCCGCGCGTGGCGGTGAGCCATTTCTCGCCTTCGTCGCCCGGCGGCACGGGAGCGACGGGCGCGTCGGCGCGCGACTCGTAGACGCGCCAGGTCTTCTCGCCCTCGGCCTGCACCGCGAACACGTCGTGCAGGTCGTAGTGCGTCTGGAACGCCTGCACGCCCTTGAACGAGCAGTAGACGTTTGCGAATGTGCGCGCGGCGAACTCTTCCGCGAGCAATCGCGCGACCGCGCCGACTTCTGGGCAGACGCGATGCAGGTGGTTGGCGACGAGGCTCGCGCCGAGGCCGATCAGCGCCTTGGCCTTCGCAGGATTGACCGGCGCGAGCGCGCCGGGCTTGAGGTCGGCGACGTCGCAGTAATTCTCCCGGAGCGCCGCTCGGCTCTTGAAGTAGATCTTGAGCGATTCCTCGTTCCAGTACGGCGTCAGCGCGAGCACTTCGTTGAATCGCGCCCAGGGCAGGAGCGGCGCGGCAGCGCGGCCCTCGCGGCGGATGTGCAGCGGACGCTTGCCGTAGTACTGCGAGCGGAACGTGGGAACGTCGATCGGCGCGATGAAATCTGCGAAATTCATGCGGTTAGACGTTAGCATGACACATGCAACCGCCGCAGGGGGACTGGCTTCCGGTACGCGCGGCCCTTCATCCGACGGGTTTGTTCCTGGCGATGCGCGCCATCCCGCCAGCGGAATTGCGCGATCCCTTCATGCAGGAAACGGTCGCGCGCGTCGCTGCGCCCGAGCGGGTGATCCAGATCGAGCGCGCCGACTGCGCCCCCGCGGGCGAGCGGGGCGCGCCGGCCGGCATCGTGTTCCACGTCGCGCGCGCAGGCTCGACGCTCATCTCGCAGCTCCTGAAAGTACGCGGCGGGCTCGTTGCCTACTCCGAACCACTGCCATTCAACGAGCTGCTGTTGCCGCCGCCACGCTGGCCGCGGGCGGAACTCGTCCTGGCGCTGCGCGCGCTCGGCGCGTCGTTCGCCCGCCATGCGCAACGGCCCTACGTCCTCAAGCTCACGAGCTGGAACACGTATTTCTGCGACCTGATCGTCGAGGCCTTTCCGCGCACGCCGTGGGTGCTCTGCGTTCGCGATCCGCTCGAGGTCGGTGTTTCGCTCGTCGGGCAGACCTCGGGGTGGCTGCGCGGCGAGGACGATGCCTCGCGCCAGCTGCTCGCGGTGGTCGATCCGGAATCGAAGTCTTCGTCGCGCGAGGAACTGGTCGCTCGCGCCTATGGCGCGGTCTGCGACGCGGCCTGCCGGCTCGACCCGGCGCGCGGGCGGCTCGTGCGCTACGAAACGCTGCCTGCGGCCGCCTGGGAAATCGTGGCGCCGCACTTCGGCTTCCGCATCGACGAGTCGGCGCGCCGGCGCATGAGCGAGGCGGCGAGCCGGAATGCGAAATCGCCGCTGGCGAAGCCGACGGCATTCGTCGGGGACAGCGCGGCCAAGCGCGCCGCCGCTTCGCCGGCGCTCCGCCAGGCGATCGCCGCCTTCGCGCAACCGAACCTGCAACGTCTCTACCAGATTCACGGAGCCTGATTCATGAGAACACTCAATGGTATCGCGCTCGCGCTTTCGCGACGGCGCGTCCTGCAGTCAGGTCGGAATACGCCTCTCCCTGAGCCAGCGACCGCGTTCGGCGAACGCGAACTCGATGGCGGTTCGTTCCTCGGGCCGCAGGTCCGGGTGGTGCGACTCGAAGATCAGCACGACCCGGTCCGATGATGCGCGGTTCCAGGCCTCGTGCTCAAAGCTGTCGTCGAAGGCGAACAGCTCGCCTTCACGCCACTCGTGAATCTCGTCACCGATCCGGATCGAACATTCGCCGGGCACGATCAGCGGCAGATGGATTGTGATGCGATTGTTCGCCGCGCCGCAGTGCGGCGGGATATGTGCGCCGGGCCGCAGCCGCGAGAAAAAGAGTTCCATCGGAATGCCGTCGATCCTCACGACGTCGGCGGCGTCGAGCGCCTTCAGCGTTCGCGGGAACAGCTTCGCGAACGGCGTCTCCTGCGCCGCTTTATAGAGGTGGAAGGCCGACCAGTCCTGGCGGCCGCGCAGTTCCCTCCAGATCGGCGAGAGCGCGCCTTGCTCGACATAGGGCGACATCTCGGCGCCTGACCGGAAAACCTCGAGAAATTCATCCCGCACCTCGGCGGTCCTCGATTCCAGTTCCGCAGCCCAGGCCAGCTGTTCGCGCGGCGTGATCGTGCGCGCTTCGAGGTCCGGCATGTAGAAGATGCCGGGTTCCTGTTTCGGCGTCCGGAAGCGGACGGGCCCGTCGTGGGTCTGGGTCCACAGGGCATTGCGAACCCGCGACAGGTCAGGCGGCGCACGGCCGCCGGACGTGTCCGCCCGGCGCTCCGCTTCGGCGACTGCCGCCGCATGCAGGCGCGTGAGGTGCTCACGCATGACCCGATCCGCGGTCGCGGAGCGGCGGCGAATTTCGGGATCGAGATCCGGGCGATCCTTCGCCTGGCGCACCGCGGGATCGACGTCGTCGCCAAGCGTGAACAGGATAGCCGCGTCGTTCCTGCGCCCGGCGGCCTCGAGCGCGGCGCCGGCAAACAGTGCGAGCCGCGCGTCGCGCGGGTTGAGCCGATAGGCGTTCAAGTAGGCGGTGATCGCACCCGCCAGGTCACCCAGCATTTCCCTGGCAGTACCGAGGTTGAAATGGAAGGCGGGCGATTTCGGGTTCAGCGCAACGCATTGTGCGTATCCGTCGGCCGCCTCACGGTATTGCCGCTGCCGGAAAGCGCTCGTCGCCCGTAGCGCGATGGCCTCGATCGATCCCGGTTCCGGCTTTACGGCCATCGCCTACTGGCGGTCGCGCGCGACGACCGCGGTGACCGCAACATCGCCGGTCACGTTGCCGATCGTGCGGAAAATGTCGGGAATCGTCTCGACGGCGATCAGGAGGCCGATCAGCTCGATCGGCAGGCCCATCGCCAGACAGATCGGCGCCATCAGCGGGAAGAATGTCACGGCGCTCGCGATGCCGACGGCCGAGACCGACACGATGGCGGCAACGATGGCGCCGGCCGCAAGCTGCCAGACCGACAATTCGATGCCGTACAGCCCGGCGATGTAGACCGCGACCGCCATGTTTCCTGCCGCGCTCGTGATCCGGAACAGCGACACGGCGAGCGGCAACGTGATGCCGACCACGCGCGGCGGCAGTTCCAGCGGCCCGCGCGCGGCCTCGATCATCGCCGGCAGCGAGGCGAGCGAGGACTGCGTGCCGATCGCGACGCTCTGCGCGGGAATCATCGCTCGCGCGAACGCGGCGAGGCGTACGCTGCCGCCCCAGACCGCGAGCGGGTAGATGAAAACCGTGAGCACGACGAGCGTCAGCGAGACGATCGCGACGTAATGACCGAAGGCCCCGAGCGAGTCGAAGCCGGTGCGCGCGCCGACGACAAAGGCGAGCGCGAACACGCCGATCGGACCGACCACCAGTATCCAGCCGACGATGCCGAGCATGGTCTCGACGACAGCGTCGAAGAAAGTCGCGAGCACGGCGCGGCGCTCGCCGCCAAGGCGGGTCGCAGCGAAACCGAAGAGGAGCGCGAACACGGCGATCGCGAGCATCGCGCCCTGCGCCGCGGCCGCGACCACGTTCGGCGCGACGAACGCGCGCAGGAAAGAGTAGGGGCCGGCGGCCGCCTCGGCCATCGTCTCGGCGGCGGGCGCGGCCGCAACCAGCGCGGCTGCCGCCTGCGGCGGGATCGGCCAGAGCGCGAGCAGGACCGGCGCGACGATCGCCCCGAATACTGCGGAGGCCGGCAGCAGGATTGCGAACAGCAGGATCGAGCGCGCGGTAATTCGGCCCGAGGCGGCGGCATTCGCCGTGGACATGACGCCGCTCACGATCAGCGCGAACACCAGCGGCACGATCGTCATCTTGAGGGCGTCGAGCCACAGGCCGCCGACGGCATCGGCCGCTTCGATCGCGCCCGGCAGCGCCGGCCATGCCGCCGCGTCCCAGATTGCGCCGAGCGCAAGACCCGCCGCGAGCCCTGTCAGGATCCGCCAGGCTTCCTTCATCGTGCCTCCATCGCCAGCCCCGATCCTATCGGATCAATCTGTCGTCTGCCTCGCGCTAGAATGTCGGTCGCTTGAAAGTTTCCCGTTACAGCACGTTCGTCGCGGAATCCTGTGAGCGCGACCCGGCATTGCGGTTGTCGCTGGAGTCGGGTGAATTCGATCGTCCGCAGGCGGCGGGCGCGCTGCAGAGGGCGGCCGAGGCACTGCTTGCCGTTGAGCCGGACGAAGCGGCGTTCATGGAGGCGCTCCGCCGCCTGCGCCGGCGCGAGCTCGTCCGTATCGCCTGGCGCGACCTGACGGGGCGTGCGCCGCTCGCCGAGGTGCTCACCGACCTGTCGGAACTCGCAGACGCCGCAGTTGATGTCGCGCTCCGCTTCGCCGAGCGCATCCTCGAGCCGCGTTACGGCCTGGCGCGTTCGCCGGGAGGGGAGCGGCAGGAGCTGGTGGTGCTCGGCATGGGCAAGCTCGGCGGCCGCGAACTCAATTTCTCGTCCGACATCGATCTCGTATTCCTGTATCCCGAGGGCGGCGAGACCGACGGTCAGCGCGTGATTGCGAACGAGGACTACTTCACTCGGCTCGGCCAGGCGCTGATCCGGTTGCTCGATGCGCGCACGCCGGAGGGCATCGTGTTCCGCGTGGACATGCGCCTGCGCCCGTTCGGGGAACCCGGCCCACTCGTCACCCACTTCAGCGCCTTCGAGGGATACCTCCAGCAGCACGGCCGCGACTGGGAGCGCTATGCATACGTGAAAGCGCGCGCCATCACCGGCGTCGCGCATTACCGCGAACTTTACGACGCTGTCATCCGGCCGTTCGTCTATCGTCGCTACCTCGATTACGGCGTCTACGAGAGCCTGCGCGAGATGAAGTCGATGATCGCGCGCGAGGTCGCGCGCCGCGACCTCCAGGACAATATCAAGCTCGGGCCCGGCGGCATCCGCGAGATCGAGTTCATCGTGCAGGCCCAGCAGCTGATCCGCGGCGGGTCGGAACCGCGGCTCCAGGAAACTTCGCTGCTGGCGGCGCTGCCGCGGCTCGAGGGTGCGAAGCTGCTGCCGGCCGAGGCGGTTGCCGACCTCCTGGAAGCGTATGAATTCCTGCGTCGTGTCGAGAACCGCCTGCAGATGGCGGCCGACCAGCAGACGCACGCGCTGCCGGAATCGGCGGACACGCGCGCGGCGCTCGCGGATTCACTGGGCTTCGCCGGATGGGATGCGTTTGCGGGGGCGCTCGAGGCCGTGCGCGCGCGGGTCACTGCGCGGTTCAACGACGCGGTGCTGGGGCCTGGCGGTCAAGGCGCTGCAGCGCCGCCGGCGGCGTTCGAGTCCCTTTGGTCCGCGGAGCCCGCGCTTGCGCGCGTCGCCGGCGACGTGGCCGTCTTCGGTATCGACGAGCCGGCGGAATCCGCGCGCATGCTGCTGGAACTCCGCCAGTCCGGCTACTACCGGCGGCTCGACGAGCACGGCCAGCGCCGACTCGCGACACTGGTGCCGCGGCTGCTGTCGGCCATCGCGAAGACCGCCGGCGGCAAGCGCGTCGCGGCCGAGGTCGTGCTCGCGCGGATCCTGCGCATCCTCGAGGCGATTGGCGGCCGCACTGCCTACCTCGCGCTCCTGAACGAGAATGCGGCGGCGCTGTCGCGCCTGGTGCGGATCTGCGGCATGGGCGAATACCTCGCGCGTCAGGTCGCCGCGCATCCGCTACTGCTCGACGAGCTGCTCGATTCCCGCGTCTTCGAGTCGCTGCCGGATCGCGGTCAGTTCGAGCGCGAGCTCGCCGTACGGCTCGAGCATGCGGCCGGCGATGCGGAGTTGCTGGTGGATGCGCTCCGCCACTTTCGTCGCGCCTCGATGTTCCGCATCGCGACACTCGACCTCACGGGCCGGCTGCCGTTGATGCAGGTCAGCGACCGGCTGACCGACGTCGCCGAGCTGATCCTCGAACAGGCGCTTGCGATCGCCTGGCAGCAGACGGTCGCAGTGCACGGCGAACCGATGTGCACGGAACCGGGCGGCACACGCGTCGCGCGCGTCGCGATCGCGGGTTACGGCAAGCTCGGCGGCATGGAACTCGGTTACGGATCGGATCTCGATCTCGTGTTCCTGCAGGACTCCGCGGGCGAGGCGCAGCAGACCACCGGGCCGAAGGTCGTGGACAACGAGCTGTTCTTCCTGCGCCTTGCCCAGCGCCTCGTGCACCTGCTGACGGTGCACACGCCGGCGGGCCGGCTCTACGAGGTGGACGTACGGCTGCGGCCCTCCGGCAAAGGCGGGCTCGCATTCACGCCGATCCATGCCTTCGAGGCCTACCAGCGCAGCGAAGCCTGGACCTGGGAGCACCAGGCGCTGCTGCACTCGCGCTGGGTCGCGGGCGACGTCTCCGTGGGGGCCGCATTCGAGCGCGTCCGCCGCGAGGTGCTGGCCGGCTCCGTGCGCCGGGAGACGCTGCGCGAGGACATCGTCGCGATGCGCGAACGCATGCGCGCGGAGCACGCGCGGGCGCAGGACGGAATGTTCGACCTCAAGCAGGATCGCGGCGGCATCGCCGACATCGAGTTCCTGGCGCAATACTGGGTCCTGCGCTACGTGCGCGAGCATCCGCCGCTTGCGGAGTTTGCCGACACCATCCGCCACCTCGAATCGGTAGGATCCGCCGCGCTCGTGGACCACCGGGTCGTGGACCGCCTGGCGGATGCCTATCGCCGCTTCCGCGAGGCCGCCCACCACCTGTCGCTCGAGCAGCGCCCCGCGCTCGTCGACGACGGCCCGTTCGCCGGACTCCGGACGGACGTCGCGGCCGTCTGGGAGCGCGTCATGGTCGCGGGCGCCGACCCCGCGCCGCTATAATCCCCGCGCATGCAGCCCGCCATCCAGCCGAACGCACAGAATCGCTACGAGGTCACAGCCGCCGACCTGCCGTTGTCCTGTCCGATGCCGGCGATGTCGCTGTGGAACAGCCATCCGCGGGTCTACCTGCCGATCGAGCAGACGGGCGATGCCCGTTGCCCGTATTGCAGCGCCGAGTTCGTGCTCAAGCGCTGAACCCCGATGATCCAGCGGCTCGCCATCGACCGCGGCGCGATCCTGTTTGATCCCGAACTCGTCGACGCTCCCGGCCCGCAGATCTTCGATCGCACGTACTGGCGCGAGCGCGGCGCGCTGACCGAGCGGGCGGGCGGGCGCGGCACGATTCATTTCATCGACGACGGCCGGCGCCATTGGGCGCTTCGCCGCTACCTGCGCGGCGGCGTGCCTTCCTTCCTGTCGCGCCGGCATTACCTGTGGTTCGGCGAGGAGCGCACGCGTTCGTTCCATGAGTTGCGCCTGCTGCACGCATTGCGGCAGCGTGGCCTGCCGGTGCCTGCCCCGGTCGCGGCGTTGTATTGCCGCGGCCTGCTGACCTATTCGGCGCAGCTCGTCACCGAGCGCATCGCCGGCGCGCGCCCGCTGTCGGAGTTGCTCGCGACGGGCGGGATGGACGACGCGCGCTGGGCGGCGATCGGCCGTTGCCTGCGGCGGTTTCACGACGCGGGCGTCCACCATGCGGACCTCAACGCGCAGAACATCCTGCTCGACGCCCAAGGCGCCGTCTGGGTGCTCGACTTCGATCGCGGCCGCGAGCGTCCGCCCGGCGCCTGGCGCGAACGGGCGCTGCAACGGCTGGCGCGGAGCCTCGCGAAGATCCGGCCCGCCGAGGGCGACTGGCGCCACGGCTTCGAGCTCCTCTGCCTCGCGCACGACGGCTGATCGCGATGCGCCTCCTTTATAACGTCCTCATCTATTTCGCCGCGCCGATCGCACTCCTGATCCAGGTCTGGCGCGGACTGCGCGACCCGAGCTACCGCGAGGGCCTCCGCGAGCGCTTCGGATTCGGCGAGGAGCTCGATGGCCGCACCATCTGGATCCACGCGGTTTCGGTCGGCGAGGTGCAGGCGGCGGGTCCGCTGGTGGCGCAGCTCCTCGAGCGCCACCCGGGATACCGGCTGGTGCTGACGACGGTGACGCCGACCGGGCGCGCACGGGCACGACAGCTCTTCCGCGACCGCGTATACCTGCGCTACGTTCCGTTCGACCTGCCGGGCTCGGTCAAGCGCTTCTTCGACCGCGTGCGGCCGCGGCTCGCGATCATCCTCGAAACCGAGCTGTGGCCGAATCTCTATGCGGAGTGCGGCCGGCGCGGCGTGCCGCTGGTGCTCGCGAGCGCGCGCCTGTCGCCGCGTTCCGTCGGCTGGTACCGGCGGCTCGTGCCGCTGTTCCGG
The DNA here is from genome assembly GCA_031396515.1 of Gammaproteobacteria bacterium. Taxonomy (GTDB): domain Bacteria; phylum Pseudomonadota; class Gammaproteobacteria; order Steroidobacterales; family Steroidobacteraceae; genus SCUD01. Next base: position 2,806 of record JANNKZ010000134.1, on the reverse strand, counting down.
CAGGCGCTGTCGAACGGCATCGTGATCGCGGCGCAGAGCGAGGCGGACGCCGAGCGGTTTCGCTCGATCGGCGCCTCCAGAGAGCGCACGCACGTCGCCGGCAACATCAAGTTCGATTTCGAGCCGCCGCCGGAAGTCGAGACGCGCGGTCGCCGCTGGCGCGAGGAGAACGCGGCGGGCCGCATGATCTGGGTGGCCGGCAGCACGCATCAGGGCGAGGAGGAGATGGTGCTCGATGCGCACCGGCGCGTGCTCGAGCGGTTTCCGGAGGCGCTGCTCGTGCTGGTGCCGCGGCACCCGAACCGCTTCGATTCGGTGCGCGAACTGCTGGCGCGCCGCGGAGAGGCCGCCGCATTCCGCTCCGACCGCGGCGGCATCACCACTTCGACCGCGGTCGTGCTCGGCGACACGATGGGCGAACTCATGATGTTCTACGCGGCGGCCGACGTCGCCTTCGTCGCCGGCAGTCTCGTGCCGATCGGCGGCCACAACCTGCTGGAGCCGGCATCAGTCGGACTACCGGTCCTGACCGGCCCGCACAATTTCAACAGCGAGGAGATCGCCCAGCTCCTGCTCGACGCCGGCGCCGCGCGCATCGTGACCGATCCGCTGCAACTCGCGCACAGCGTATCGGGGCTGTTTGCCGATCCGGCGCGCCGTGCGGCGATGGGCGCGGCAGGCAAGGCCGTGCTCGACGCCAACCGCGGCGCGCTCGATCGCCTGCTCCGGCTGATCGAGCCGCTCGTCCGCTAGAATGACCGCCATGGTTTCCACCGATTCCGCCGAGGCGCTGCGGGCAATCGCCGCGGAGCACGGATCGCCGCTCCTGCTGATCGATTGCGAGATCATCCGCCGACAATTCCGCGCGCTAGCAGCCGCGCTGCCGGGCGTCGACCTGCACTACGCGCTGAAGCCCCTGCCGGACGCGACGGTCGTCAAGGTCCTGGCCCGCGAGGGTGCGTGGTTCGACCTCGCGACCGACGGCGAGGTCGATCTCGTGCGCGATGCCGGCGTTCCGGCGGCGCGCTGCATTCACACGCACCCGATCAAGCGCGACTCGGACATCCGCCATGCGCTCGACTACGGCGTGACGACCTTCGTCGTCGACAATCCCGACGAGGTCGGCAAGTTCGCGGGCTATCGCGGGAGCGTGCAATTGCTGGTCCGACTCGCGTTCAGGAGCCGCGAGGCAGTCGTCGACCTGTCGCGCAAGTTCGGCTGCGAGCCCGAAGCCGCGATCGGTTTGGTCGAGCAAGCGAGTGCGGCCGGATTGCGCGTTTCCGGATTCTCGTTCCACGTCGGCTCGCAGATCGCTCGCCCCCAACCGTACGTCCGCGCGATCGCGACCAGCGGCCGCCTGATTGCCGAGGCGCGTCGTCGCGGCCTAGGGCCGATCGAGGTGCTGGACATCGGCGGCGGATTCCCGATCGACTACCTCGAGCCCGCACCGGCGATCGGAGAGTTCTGCCGGCCGATCCGCCCGGCGCTCGCGAAGCTGCCGCCGGGTCTGCGCATCATCGCGGAGCCGGGCCGCTTCATCTGTGGGCCCGCGGGGGTGGGCCTATGCACGGTCATCGGCCGGGCACGGCGCGACGAACGCTGGTGGTATTACCTCGACGACGGCCTCTACGGCACCTTCAGCGGCCAGATTTACGATCACTCGCGCTTCCCGGTCGAGCCGCTCGACGGGCGCGAGCGTCCGCGGTTTCCCTGCGTGCTGTCGGGGCCGACCTGCGACAGCATCGATGTGGTCGCCGAAGACCTGCCGATGCCGGAACTAGAGGTCGGCGAGTTGCTGGTCACGCGCCAGATCGGCGCGTACACGATAGCGACCGCGACCGACTTCAATTTTTTCCCGCGCGCGCGCGTCGTGCCGCTCAATGTCGAGCCTGCATCCGGCTAAGCCCCGCTGCGACTGCGGCCGGCGGCGGCTCATCGCCGCGCTGCCGGCGCTGCTTCTGTCGCCTGCGCGCGCCATCGCGGAGGCCAGCGCGGACCGGCGGCTGGTGCTCCTCAACACGCACACCGGCGAATTGCTCGATACGCTTTATTTTCGCGACGGCGGCTACGACGAGGCGGAGCTCGGCCGGCTCGACTGGTTGCTGCGCGACCATCGCAGCAGCGAGGTGCTGCCGATCGCCCAGGGCCTCTTTGACCTGCTGCACGAGCTCGCCGCCGCCGCGGGTCGCGAGCCGCGCTACGAGATCATTTCCGCGTATCGCTCGCCGGCGACCAACGCGATACTGGCGGCGACGACGGACGGGGTCTCGTCGAAGAGCCTGCACATGCAGGGCCGCGCGATCGATGTGCGGCTCGACGGCTATCCGACCGCGGAGCTTCGCGACCTCGCGCTCGCGAAACGGGCGGGCGGCGTCGGTTACTATCTGGCGTCTGATTTCGTGCACTTGGACCTCGGCGCCGTGCGCAGCTGGTCCGGGTGACCCAGGGAGATGCCGTGAGCACGTCGATTCATCGCCGTGTGGACGCCTTGCGCGCGGGCCGCGACCCGACGTTCGTCGCGCGCCTCGCGTCGGGCTGGGCCGTGCTGGGCGAGCGCCAGGTGCTGCCGGGATACTGCCTGCTGTTGCCGGATCCCGTCGTGCCGACGCTGAATGCACTGACCGGCGGCGAACGCGCGGCTTTCCTCGCCGACATGGCGGCGCTCGGCGATGCCGTGCTCACGGTCACGCACGCGGTGCGCATCAATTACGCGATCTTCGGCAACCAGGACCCGGCGCTGCATGCGCACGTGGTCCCGCGCTTTCACGACGAACCGGCGACGTTCGTTACCGCGCATCCCTTCGCC
>JANNKZ010000049.1:0-3778 GCA_031396515.1 Gammaproteobacteria bacterium | reverse complement strand
GCCTCCCCCACCGACACCCACAGCGACCTGATCCACCGCGCTGTTCCGGCCTCATGAGTTTTTTAAAAATCGGAGACCGTGCTGCCGGCGCTATAAAAAGCGGAGGCACTACCCGTCGTGCTGCTAAAATGGTTTGCCTGGATTTAGATCATCCTGAAATCGTTGACTTCATTAACTGGAAAGTAGAAGAAGAGAAAAAAGTAGGTGCATTGATTGCTGCTGGTTATCCTTCCGGATATGAAGATGAAGCATATAAAACAGTAAGCGGACAAAATTCTAATAACTCTATTCGTATTCCTAACTCTTTCTTTAAAGTATTAGAAGAAGATGGTGATTGGGAATTGAAAGGAAGAATGGACGGAAGAGTAATGAAAAAAATTCCGGCAAGAGAAATTTGGAACCAGATTTCTTATGCAGCATGGAGCTGCGCTGATCCTGGAACACAATATAATACTACTATCAACGAATGGCATACTTGTCCTGAAGGTGGTGAGATAAGAGCATCTAATCCTTGCAGCGAATACATGTTCTTGGATGATAGCGCCTGCACGCGCGAGGCGGGGACCAACCTGCGCGAGCGGCCGGGGGTCGCCGGCGGCGTCGGTATCGCCATGGTGATCGGCGTGCCGTTGATGCTTCTCCTGCTCGTGCTGACAGTGATCGGCATTCCGCTCGCGATCCTGTTCGCGTTCGGTTACGCCGTGCTGCTGCTCCTCGGCTATCTGGTCGCGGCCATCTGCATCGGCGACAGCGTGCTCTGGCGCGTCAAGGCGGAAAAGCTGCAATCAAGGTGGTGGCGGATCCTGTTCATGCTGCTCGCGCTCGTCGCGATCGCGATCGTCAGGATTGTGCCGTTCCTCGGGCATCTCGTCGTCGTGCTGCTCTTCATCGGCGGCATAGGCGCCTTCACGATGCGCGCCTGGAAGGGGTTCCGCAAGGATGCCGAATAGGCCGTTCCGGATCGGCGACTGGCGCGTCGATCCTGCGCTCGACGAGATTTCGCGCGACCACAAGCGCATCAAGCTCGAGCCGCGGATGATGCGGCTCCTGTGCCGCCTCGCGGCGAGCCCGGGCGAAGTCGTCTCCCTGAACGAATTGCTCGATCACGTCTGGCACGGTGTCGTCGTCAGCCAGAGTTCAGTTTACCAGGCGGTCGCGAATCTCCGCCGCCAACTCGGCGACACCGAGGAGGAGCCGAAGTACATTGCGACCGTGCCGCGCAAGGGGTACCGCTTAGTCGCGGCCGTTTCCCTGGAGGCGCCAGCCGCGGGATCGCGGCTGCGCCGGCGCAGCTTCCTGTTCACGGGCATGGCGGCCGCGGCCCTCGTTGTCGTCGCGGCGCTCGTCATGCGCTTCGGCGGCGGCGCGCCCGATGCAAACGCGCTGCCGACGATTGCGGTCCTGCCATTCTCGGATCTCAGCGCGGACGCCAGCAACGAGGCGTTCTGCGCCGGCCTGACCGACGAACTGCTGAACTCGCTCGCGCGCGTGCCGGCGCTGCGCGTCGTCGGCCGCACGTCGGCCGCGCGCTTCGGCGACGGCGCAACGCCGATGCCGGAAATCGGCAAGGCGCTCGGCGCGACCCACGTGCTGGAAGGCTCCGTGCGCCGCAGCGAAAACCGCTTGCGCATCAGCGCACAGCTCGTCAGCACCAAGGACGGCGTCGAGGTCTGGTCGAACTCCTTCGATCGGCCGGCGACCGACGTGATCCAGATCCAGACACAGATTGCGCGCGCGGTCGTGGATGCGCTCTCGGTGCAGCTGTCGCCGGAGACGGACGAGCGCCTGGAGAGAACCCCGACCACGCAGGTCAATGCCTACGACCTGTACCTGCTCGGCCGTCACCAGCAATTGCGGCGCACTCCGGAGGCGCTCGATCGCGCGATCTCGTATCACGAGGCGGCGATCGCGGCCGATCCTGCCTTCGCCCTCGCCTACGCAGGGCTCGCGGACGCGCAGATGGCGCGCTACTACTACGCCGGCCAGTCGCTCGATGACACGGCCAAGCGCGTGCAGCCGGCGATCGACGCGGCGCTGCGTCTCGATCCGGAGCTCGCCGAAGCCTACGCCGCCTGGGCAGTGCTCCTGATGGAGCAGTGGCGCACGGATGAGGCGATCACGGCGTTGAAGCGCGCAATCGCGATCAACTCGAACTATGGCGAGGCGTATCTTCGCCTCGGCGCCGCCTACGAATACGACGGCCGGCCGCAGGAGGCGCTCGAAGCCTACGACCAGGTCGCCGTGCTCGATCCGCTGCATACGCAATTGCATGTGCGCCGCTGCCTGACGCTGCAAAACCTCGGCCGCTACGCGGATGCCGAACGCGCCTGCGAGCGCGGATTCGAGCTGCAGCCCGACATCCCGAATGCGCTGTGGGCGCGCGGCTTGAATGCCTATGCGCAAGGCAAGTTGCCGCAGGCGATTGCCCACCACGAAGCCGCACTCGTACGCGCGCCCGCGCGGGCAGACATCCGTTCGGAACTCGTGATGTTTTACCTGGATCTCGGACTAGCTGAGCGCGCGGAGAAAGAGCTCGCGAAGCTACGCCTGGCGGGCCAGGGCGACATTGCGATGACAGTCGCGCGGTACTTGCTCGCAACCGGAGACGTGAAAGGCCTCCGCCAGCACTTGTCCGGCCTCGCACTGCAGGACGCCGCGCCGCGCGAGCGCGTGGACGCGGCGTTTTTCGCGCTTGCACTCGACGATGCGCCGATTACGGCCAGACTCACGGGCAATGCGCTGGTGCCGCGCGCCGCGCTCGCCGACGATTTTGCGCTTGGCCTGTATCGCACGCGCTGGGGTGTCTGCGAAATGTGCACCGCTGCGCTCGTCGAGCGCAGTCGAGGCAATACCAAAGCCGCGGAGGCACTGCAGTCGACGGCTGGGATCTATTTCGACGGCTTGGAGAAGAATGGCCACGTCTGGCACGCTCTGCACTACCTGCGCGCGGGCCTGCAGGCGCAGGCAGGGGAGACGGCCGCGGCGCTCGCGTCACTCGATCGAGCGTTCGAGCTCGGCTGGCGGCGCGGATGGCTGATGCGCGCGGATCCGGCGCTGAAGCCGCTGCGCGGAGAAAAAAAGTTCAAGGATCTTCTCGCCGCGATCGATGCGGCGAACGCAGAGTTGAGGAAGGCGCTCAGCTCGCCGGATCGGAAATGACGCGGTGCGGGCAGCTGCCGACGCGATAGATCACTTCGTAGTGCGCGATGAACTGCATGCGGATCGCGCTCAGCGGATAGGTCACGAGCCATTCCGGCAGGTTGTTCGGCTGCACGCGGCTGCCGACCGTCACCGGCCGCGACGCGACGATTGAGCCGTTCAACGTTCCGAACTGACTCTGGAATACCGGGTCGGTCGCACTGACCGTTACCCACTCGGCGCGCACCTGGTCACAGGCATCGAGTGCCAGCGTCGTCGCCGCCATGGCGGGCGTCGTGGTCGCGCGGGTGCTCGTCATGTTCATGATGGGCATCGGCGCGCCATTGCTGCCGGTCGCGACCTGGCCGCCGCCCGGCAACGGCAGCGCTTCGATTTCGTGCACGACCTGCGGTGAGTTCGCGAGTTCGACCGGCACGTCCTGATGGCCGGCGCTGGTGCTGAAACGCACGACGACCTGTTTGCCGCGGCCGAGATCCGGGATCGTGACGGTCACACGGCGTTTCGCGCCCTGGGCGTCCGGCTCACTGGTGCTGGCGTCGCAGCGATAGCGGACACCGCCCGGATAGATACAGGTGACCGCCGAACTCGCGTCCGGCGGTCCGAAACGAACGACGTCAAA
>JANNKZ010000020.1:0-1683 GCA_031396515.1 Gammaproteobacteria bacterium | reverse complement strand
CATGGGATCGCGGCGCACGGCGCCGACATCGCCGGCGGCCGCCGCCGTCGTCTCGGATGCCATGCCGGCGCCGACCAGCACGCCGTGCGACCAGTCGCGCGCCTGGAACACCAGTGGCGCAAGCGTACGGCGCCGTCCGCCGAACACGAGTGCGGTGATCGGCACGCCGGTGGGCGCGTCCGCCTGCGCGGTGTAGCTCGGGATCTGGCGAGCCGACACCGTGAACCGCGAATTCGGATGAGCGGCGGGCCCGCGCGCGGGATCGAACGGTCGTCCCTGCCAGTCGAGCGCGGGACGCCCGTCGTCGAGACCCTCCCACCACGGCTGATTGTCGGCCGTCACCGCGACATTCGTGAAGATCGTGTCACGGCGGATCATCTCGTAGGCATGCCGGTTGGTATTTGCGTTCGTGCCTGGCACGACGCCGAAATAGCCGGCCTCCGGGTTGATGGCCCAGAGCCGGCCGTCGCTGCCGGGATGCAGCCAGGCGATGTCGTCGCCGACGGTCCAGACTTTCCAGCCTGGCATCGCGGCCGGCGGGATCAGCATCGCCAGATTGGTCTTGCCGCAGGCTGACGGGAATGCGCAGGCGAGATAATGCGTCTCGCCCGCCGGATTCTCGACGCCGACGATCAGCATGTGCTCGGCGAGCCAGCCCTCCTGGCGCGCCTGCCAGCTGGCAATGCGCAAGGCATGGCATTTCTTGCCCAGCAGGGCGTTGCCGCCGTAGCCCGAGCCGAAGCTCTGGATCTCGAGCGCCTCCGGGAAATGCATGATGAAGCGGCGCTCGGGGTCGAGCTCGCCGATCGAATGCAGGCCGCGGACGAAGACGCCGTCCTTGGCGTTACGCGCGAGTGCCGCGGCGCCCATGCGCGTCATCAGCTTCATGTTCGCCGCGACATAGGCGCTGTCGGTGATCTCGACTCCGCAGCGCGAAAACGGCGAGTCGATCGGCCCCATGCAATACGGGATCACGTACATCGTGCGTCCGCGCATGCAGCCCTCGAAGAGCGCGCTCATTTTCGCGCGCGCTTCGGCTGGCGCCAGCCAGTGGTTGTTGGGCCCGGCGTCGGCCTCGCGCTCGGAACAGACGAACGTCAGGTGCTCGACGCGCGCGACGTCCGAGGGATGCGAGCGATGCAGGTAGCACCCGGGAAACGCCTCGGCATTCAACGCATGCAACTCGCCGGTCGCCAGCATGCGATCGCGCAGTTCCGTGAATTCGGCCTCGGATCCGTCGCACCAGTGAACGCTCTTCGGGCGCGTGCGCGCGCCCACCTGTTCCACCCAGCGGCGGAGCGACTCGGGGGCGATCGGAGGGATTTTCAGACGGTCGGGTGCGGTCGCCATGAAGATCTCAAAGGAACGAGGGTCGATTATAAGCAGCCGCGCCGGACCGCAACGAATTGACCGCATCGCGCGTGCGAAAGCCGTTGATCTCGCACGGGTTTGCCCGGAGACTGCCCGCATGTTTCCGGTAGGCCATTTTGCCAGGTTGCTGGGTCCGGAAGGACCGCTCGCGAAGGTCATCAAGGGCTTCGAGTCGCGGCGGGAGCAGCAAGTCATGGCGGACTGGGTCGGCGAGACGCTCGAGGCGCGCGGTACGCTCGCGATCGAAGCCGGCACCGGCACCGGCAAGACTTTTGCCTATCTTGTTCCGGTGCTTCTCTCGGGCCGCCAGGC
>JANNKZ010000526.1:0-1588 GCA_031396515.1 Gammaproteobacteria bacterium | reverse complement strand
CGAGCCCGCGAGGACGACGGCGCGCGGACCGAGGCGGTCGGACAGGCTGCCCCACGCGAGGCTGCCGAGCGCCATGGCCACGAACGCAATCGTCATCGCGGTCGAGACGCCCGTTACGGACCATCCCGTGGCCTCCGCGATCGGGCGCAGGAATACCGGCAGCGAGAACAGGGCGCCGAAGGCGACGCAACCGAGGAGGCCCCCTGCCGCGACGATGACCCAGCGATAACGCGGTTGACTCATTCCGGTTCCTAAGGGGACGCACCCCTTTCAAAGGGGTCCGTCCCCTTTTCTACTATCTGGTCGAATGGCGTGGCGTAATTTCGACAGCGTTCACTGCCGGTTCATTGGGGAACGCGGATCATGAGGTCCATGCGATACGACCGGACAACCGGATTCTACGGCCTCTTGGCAGCCGCGCTGCTGGCGGCCGGTTGTGCGGGGACGCCGGCCGTGCCCGCGGCACCCGAGCCGCAACCGGAATCGATCGCAGCACGCGGTCCCATCGCAGAGCTCGCGCTTTCAATGGTCGGAAAGCCGTACCGCTACGGCGGCGCCGACCCCAGCACGGGCTTCGACTGTAGCGGCCTTGTCCACTATGCGTACACGTCGAACGGCCATGTGGTGCCGCGCACCTCGCAGGCGCAGTTCGAGGCCGCTCGCATGATCACACTGGCAGAAGCCGCGGAAGGCGACCTGCTGTTCTTTCGGGATGAGGCGAAGCTCTCGCACGTCGGCATTTATCTGGGTGACGGCGAGTTCGTCCACGCACCGTCCACCGGCGACACCGTGCGCGTCACGCGCATCGACTCACCTTACTATCAACTGCACCTGATCGCGGTCGGGCGTTTGCTTCCCTGACACCGCGCCCGGCGCGGCGCGGGCTAGTCCTGCTTCTTCAGGCACTCCGCCAGCAACTTCTCGAGCTCGTCTGCCGCTGGCCGTCCGAATCTCCGGGTGATTCTCCTCACGAGGTCCAGGTCGATCGGCGGCTCGGCTGCTCCGATCGCTTCCTGCGCATCGGCGAGATCCTGGACTCCGCCCGCAAAGCACTTCATGGCGATGAAGTCCTCCCGTCCGATGATTCGCAAGGTCGTACCGGAGAAGGGCACGGCAATCGTTCGCTCGAATGCCGCCGGGTCGAGTCCCCGAAGACCGCCAAGCAAATCCACGCGATTGCCAAACTCATCGCTGATCGCGAGCAGTGCGGGGATGGGATCCTCTGCGTCGCCCCGATGGAGCTTAGTAGCCAAACCGGTTTTGCGAATCAGCACTTCGAATTCGGCCAGCTCGCGCAGCGGCATGGATACGAGGGCGTCGGCGTCGGTTGTGGCGCGAACGGTTCCGTACACGGACGCGGCGATGGCGCCGACGACTCCGTACTCGATGCTTCTCTTTTGGAGCAGCGCGACGACATCCAGGAGCAGAAGCAGCGACTGGCCGGGTCCGGTCGGGCTCACCGGGTTCTCCGGATCGAAGAGCTGCGGTATTCCATCCCGGCGCGATGGAGTGCGCCAACCAGTTCGCTATGTTTCAGGTGGGCCTCGAGACGCTTCTCCGGCGTCATGGAACGGGCACTTTCGCTCAC
>JANNKZ010000491.1:0-7364 GCA_031396515.1 Gammaproteobacteria bacterium | reverse complement strand
CTCGCGGCGGCGCGCAAGACGCTGATCGAGGAGACGACCAAGCGCCAGACCGCCGGGCGCCAGCGCGTCTACGACCAGCCGATCGCGGGCGTGCCGATCGACAGCGAGTACGTGATCTTCATCGTCGACACCTCGGGCTCGATGCAGACGCAGAACTGGCGTTATGCCGAGCAGAAGCTCGGGGAGGTGTTGAACATCTACCCGAAGCTCAAGGGCATCCAGGTGATGGACGACGAGGGCGGGTACATGTTCACGGAGTACCGCGGCAAGTGGATTCCGGATTCGCCGGCACGGCGCAAGGCGATCCTCGACCGCTTCCGCGGCTGGCAGGCGTTCTCGAATTCGAGCCCGTCGGAGGGCATCATCGCCGCGATCCGCACGTTCTGGACCCGTGAACACCCGATCAGCCTGTATATGATCGGCGACGAATTTACTGGCCCGTCGATCCAGGAAGTCGTGGACACCATCGATCGCATCAATCGGGGCAATAAATCGGGCGAGCGACTCGTGCGGATCCACGCGCTCGGCTTCCCGATCCCGGGCCAGTATCCCCAGCACACGAGCATGCGTTATGCGACGCTGATGCGCATTCTCTGCGCGCGCAATGGTGGCGTATTCGTGGGCCTGCCGGAAGGCGAGAGCGAAGCAAGACGGAGCAGCCGATGAATATCCAGCACACCCGCCCGGCATTTGCCGTCCTCCTCACGCTGCTCGTGCTGTCGGGATGCACCGCGACCAAGCTCCAGACCGAAGCACAGCTGCCGCCGCCGCTGATCGACAAGCTGCCGGTCCGGGTCGGCATTCACTATTCGAAGGAGTTCTCCGAGTACGTCCACAAGGAGACGCGCAGCCAGATCGACTACGAGGTGACGCTCGGCCCCGCGCACGTGACCAACCTCAACTGGCTGCTCGGCGCGATGTTTGCCGAGATCGTGCCGGTCGAGGACCCGACGCGGGTCGGCGACATACGCCCGCCGTTGCTGTTCGTGCTGGAACCGAAGTTCGAGGAGTATTCGTTCCTGACGCCGAAGGACGTCGCGGGAGAGGCCTTCGTCGTGACGATCCGCTACCTGCTGACGCTCTATGACGGCGACGGCGGTCGCGTCGATGCGTTCACGTACACCGGCTACGGTCGCGAGAAGGCGCGCACGCTCGCGAGCAAGGAACCGCTCGCGGTCGCCACCCAGCGCGCAATGCGCGATGCCGGCGCCAAGGTCGCGGTCGAACTCACGGACCAGGATTCGGTGCGGCTGCTGCTGCGCAATCCCACGGATCCGATGCCGGGCAAGCCCGCCGTGCAGATGGCGCCCGTGTCCGACACGCAGCCGTCCGGCCGGCCGCAACAACTGCCGCAAACGCAGCCGCCTCCGTCCGCGACCGCCGTGCCGCCGGCGGAGGCGCGGAAGCCCGCGGAAGAAAAGAAGCCGGAGGAAAAGCCGGCACCGGCGGACGAAACGCCGCCGCCGGGATCACTGGGCGGCGGTTGAAGTCGTCGCCGGAGTCGTCGGCTTCGGCACGGCGTCCGGATCGCCGGGCTGCAGTTCCTCGTACCAGTCGCTGGTGAATTGCACGCCCTCGGTCCGGACCGCCTGGTTGTTCTCGAAACGCGGGCTGTAGATCGCGCGCGAGATCGCGCGGCGCGCCTGCGAGAGCTGGCCTTCCTCCATCTCGGTCGAGACGACCTGGATGTCCTGCGTTTCGCCGTTCTCCGAAACCACGAAGCTGAACACCGTCGAGCGGATTTGCATCTGCGTGGTCGTGTTGCCGACGCCGCGCTTCGACGACAGCGGCGCCCGGTAGAAGATCATGCGCGGGGCGACCAACGGATTGCCCTTGCCCGTGAACTCGCCGGTCGAATAGAGCGTCGAGGCCTCGGCGTAGAGCGGGATCGCCTGCTGCGGCCGCGAGGTCGTCTGGTACCAGTCGGCCAGCTCCAGCAGTGCCTCGGCGAATAAATCCTTCGGCGGATCGGTCGCCGCGCGCAGGATCTCGACCGCCTGCTCGGCGGATTTCAGTCCCGTGCGGTCGGCCGCGGGCGGCGGCACGCGGGACTCGCGATAGACGCGCCCGACCAGTTCGCCGGAGATCGGGTCGCGCGACGAAGGAAGGTGGTCGTCGAGCGAGTCCGGATCCATCGTGTACTGGAGCCGGTGGGTGCGGCAGATGGACACCATCGCACGCACGCCGACGACGTTGTAGGTGCCGGTTTCCTTGAGCGCGACATCGCGCACGCGCAGGTACATGGCGCGGGCCGCCGGGTATTCCTGCAGCGATTCGTAGAATTCGCCGAGGCTCAGGGCCGCCGGAATGACGCGCGAATCCGCGTAGCCGTAATTCTGCTCGAGCACCTTGAGCGCGTATTGGCGCTCGCGCTCGGCGGCGCCGTAGTCGCCGATCGCGTAGCGGCTGTCGGCGGTCAGGTTGATCAGTGGCAGCTGGTTCAGGTTGAAAAGGCCGTCGGCGCGGCGGCTGACCGCGAGCGCGCGGTCGATCAGTTGGGCTGCCTTGCCGTGCTGGTCCATTGCGGCGTAGGTGGCGCCGAGTCCCGCGAGCGGCACGATCAGCCGGCGCGAGGAAATGCCCTGGTTGGCCTCGAGCAGTTCCAGCGACTTGATGTAATTGGTCTCGGCCGCGGTGAAGTTCCCGAGCTTGACCTGAGTGGCGCCCAGATTGTTGTAGGCGATCGGCAACTCGTGGTCGCGTTCGGGACTTTCTTCCGACAATACGACGACGCGCTCCGCGAACGGCAGCGCCTCGTCGAAGCGTGCCAGCTCATACAGCCTGCGGAATTCCTCGTAGGCCGCCATGCGCGGATCGAGCGGCAACACGGTGGTGCCGCTCAGGTCGGCAGGCGGTGTGCCGGCCGGCTGCAGGCCGGAAGGCTGCGTGCCGGCGGGTTGCATGGCGGCGGGAGCTGCGGCGTTGGGCGCGGGTCCGGGCGCAGCGCCGGCCGGAGCGGTCGCCGGCGGCGGGAGTGTTACGGGTGCTTCTTCACCGGCGGCATCCCCGAAAGGAGCCGCGGCGGCGGACAGCAGGAGAACGGCGAGCCCCCGAATCATGCTGGAACGATAGACCATGCGACCCGGGGCATGTTCCCTGCCGGAGGCGCGAAGGCTCAACGGTTGGCGGTCCCGCGCTCGAAAACGGCGATCAGCCCGCCGGCCACGAGCGCGAGCAACGGATCGGTGATTTCTGCGCGGTGACCCGGCAGCCAGGTTTGCAGCAGTTCGATCGAGAAAATGAGCCCTGCGCCCATCGCGGTCGCCGCGAGGATCGGCAGGCCGCCGCGGGCCAGCAGCCAGACGAGCGCCCCGTCGCGGAAGCAGCGCAGGAACATGTCGGTGAGGTTCCCGGCGCGGTACTGGGTCAGCGATTCGACGAAGGGGACGAAGGCGAAACGGCCCTGCGCGACCTGAAAATCGAAGGGCGCCAGGCCCTGGATCGCGATCAGTGCGACCAGCCCCGCCGCGACCAGACTGACAGCGCGTTCGGCGGGCAGGTGCGACAGCGGATACCAGAGTCCGAAGGCGATCGCCATGCCGGCGATTTCTCCGGCCTCCAGCGTCATGCCGGCAAACAGCACGCGTCCCGCGAGCACGACGGCCATCGCGGAAGCGACGAGCGTCGCGCGCCGCCCCGGCGCGAGCCGCTCGCAGATCGGCATCAGCACCAGCCAGGCGAGCGCATGCGGGGCGATCGCGGCGAGCGACCACCAGTCGTCGCCCGCGAGCGGCCGGAATGCCTCCGCCCACTTGCCCGGGTCGAGCACCGGCACGAATGGCGCGAGCCGGTAGCAGACCCAGGAAAAGAGGAGCGCACTCGCGACCGGATGGCGCAGGAATCCGGCGAACGGCGAGGCGTGCAGGCGCCGGTGGGTCGCCGCTACGGCGAGCGCGATCCAGGCGCCGACGAAAGCGCCGATCGAGTTGGCCAGCAGATCGAACAGGCTCGCCACGCGACGCGTTTCGTAGAGCTGCGCGAACTCGATGCCGAAGGAGAGTGCCGCCCCGAAGAGCGTCGCCAGGATCGCGGCGAGCAGGCCGCCGAGCTGCGCGGCGAACAGCCAGGTCAGGCAGGCGCCGAGCGGCAGGTAGAGCAGCACGTTCGCCGCGAGGTCGCTGCGCGTGGTGCGCGAGAACGACATCGTCTTCAGGAGTTCGAGCGGGCCGGCGCCGTCCACCCCAGCAAAGCTGAACGGATACAGCGAGCCGTAGACGATCAGGAAGGCGATGACCGCCAGCAGCCAATGCGCGATCCGCCGATTGCTTTCAATCACGCTTCGTGCCGGGCCGGATCAGTCTGCGCATCGGCTCATCCTAAATGGACGGCGCGCTTGAGCGCGAGCAGCTCTTCCGCGCGCAGCGCGCGGAAGTGCCCAAGCGGCAGGCGCCCGAGCTGGAGGCTGCCGATGGCGATGCGCTCGAGGCTTTTCACTTTCAGTCCGACGCGCGCGAACAGGCGGCGGATCTCGCGGTTCTGGCCTTCGCGCAGCGTCACCGAAACGAGCGACAGGTCGCCGCGGCGGCGATTGCGCAGGCGCTTCAGCACCCGCACTTTCTCGAGGTGCGCGCGCTTCGCGCCGCCTTCGCGGGAATTCACGTCGGCGAGATAGAGCCCGCGGCCAAGCTGGGCGAGCGCCTCGGCGGAGAGATCGCCTTGCACCGCGACGCGGTATTCCTTGGCGACGCCGCGGCTCGGGTGCGCGAGGCGGTGCGCGAGTTCGCCGTCGTTGGTCAGGAGTACGAGGCCGGTCGAATCCGCGTCGAGCCGCCCGACCGGATAGACGCGGTCGCCGCGCGGCACTGCGGCCATCACCATCGCGACGACATTCGGGCGGCCGCCGGGATCCCGCGCGGTCGAGATGACGCCGCGCGGTTTGTTGAGCATCAGGTACAGCCGCGCGCGTTCGTGGCCCGCGTGCTGGCGCCGCATGTCGACGACCGAGCCGTCGAACTCGATGAGGTCGCGTGCGGGATCGACGAGGCAGGGCAGCTCCAGCACGAGCCGGCCGTTGACGCGCACGCGCCCGGCGCGGATCGCGAACTCGCAGTCGCGCCGCGAGGCGACGCCGGCGTCGGCCAGTGCCTTCTGCAGGCGCTCGCCGGATTCGCGCGGCGGCGGAGGCGGGCGCCGGTCAGGAAATCGGGGGTCGCGGGGGCACATGGTCGTTGTCGGCTTTTCTTACGCTTTCAAAAAGGAAACCGCGCGGGCAGCGCGGGCGGAATTACAACTTATTGATATTAAAGAACCAGTGGGGACTTGGCACGTAAGTTGTCTCTCTCTGCCGCAGACAGGGGATGCTGGGCAAAGCGCCGATACCCCGAAAGATCCTGCCGCTTCCGGGCGGTCCAGGTGAAGGGAAGGAATGGTGGGCATGGCCACCGAGGGGGAGTGAAGTCGCCGGGCACAGCCCGAGGCAGACTGCGAGGGGACAAACACAAGGCAGCCGGACCACCGGCACGACGAACCAAGAGGGACCTGACCCCGCCGAAAGGCGGGGTTTTTCTTTTGGAAGAGGGGTGGCATCCCTTTCTCGCCTGGCGACCGCCGGACGGGTGGCGAGTGAGCGAATTTTCCGATTCTTCTCTTCTGAGCGAGCGAGCCAGCCCGGCAGGCGTGTCGCCAGAGAAAGGGATGCGTCCCCAGATGAAGCCGGTACGGCCGCCGCCAGGTCGTCCGTCCCCGAGGCACCCCAGTCTGCCGGGTCCGATCGATGACTGCCGGCAGCCGATACCGACGGCTTCAGTCTCCGGCCGCCGGGCTGAACCGTCGCTGAATCGGATCAGCCGAGCGTCGTGCCCGGCTTCAGCATCCAGACTTTGCACCAGCCCGCGGCTTTCACGCTCTTTTTCGGGAAGAGCGCGCAGGGGCCATCGGCGGCGCCGGTTTTGCCGCTGTACTGCAGGCAGTTCGCGCAATTCTGGCCGGGTTTGTAGTTCGGGTTTGCTTTCGCATTCACCTTCTTGGCGTCGGTGACGTAAGCGAGCGATTTCGCCGTCGGATCCGCTTCGGTCACCGCTTCGGCGGCGGCGCTCTTTGCAATCAGCGCGGCGGCGGGAACGGCGGCGAAGCCTGCGAGTGCGCCCTGCAGCAGGCGGCGGCGGGAGATCTTGGAATCGGTCATCGGGCGGCTCCTGTTGAAAGGCGACAAGGCATTGGATGCCTGCGCATTCTCGCAATTCCCTGCCATTCCTGCGTCAAATGAGAACGATTCCCGACTGATTCGCGGGGACGCGAGAGCCGATTTGCTAGACTTTCGGCGGGCCTGTAGCTCAGTGGTTAGAGCAGGGGACTCATCTTTCGGAAAAGGTGCCCCGATGCCGAAAGGCATCGGGTGGACGGGACGAATTCAGGGAAACCTTCCAGCGCACAGGCGGCTGATGGCAATCCTGAGCCAAGCCGGCGGTACACCGCCGGACGGTGCAGAGACTACCTGAGGGCTCCAGTGCCCTTGATGACAGGCGAGAGCGTCCCGCACCCACACGGTGGCCGAGCGCCGCGGGTGAAGAGATAGTCCGCGCCCGCCGGAAACGACGGGAAGCCGCGAATCCCTTGGTCCTGGGTTCGAGTCCCAGCGGGCCCATTCACTCAAGTCGAGCACTCCAACCGTGGTTGTGGCGCAACACATGCGCCAGACTTGCGGTATTTACTTATTTCGGAGACAGTCGGCGTTACAACACGCCCGAATGACGGGCAGCAGAAGGGGGCGGGATCATGAAAAAGTATCTCAGGCTGCGGCCGGTGTCGCTGGTGGCAGCAGCGGTAGCCGTCGCCATGTCAAACGGCGCGCAGGCGCAAACGACGGACAGCGAATCCGTTCGCCCGAGTCCGCTTACTGAAGTCATTGTCACGGGTACGCGGCGTGCGGACCGGACGGTGGCCGAGTCCTCGGCGCCGATCGACGTGCTGAGCGGCGCCGAGCTTTTGGGTCCGGCTACTGGAAACTTGCTGGATTCCCTGTCCAGCGTGGTGCCAACCTTTACCATCGGGCAGAACTCCATTGCCGATACTTCCAGCTTCGTTCGCGCCCCGTCCTTGCGCGGACTGCCGGGAGACCAGATGCTGGTCATGCTCAATGGCAAGCGCTTCAACCGTTCGGCGCTGGTGCAGGTCTTCCAGGGTGGTGAGACCGCATTGTCCTTCGGTTCGCAAGGCCCCGACCTCGCCTCGATTCCGTCAATTTCCATCGCATCGCTGGAGATTCTGCGCGACGGCGCGGTTGCGCAGTACGGCTCCGACGCCATCGCCGGCGTCCTCAACTATCACTTCCGTGAAAACGACTCAGGCGTGGAATTGGGTGCACGGTACGGTAGCTACTACCCGGGCGACTACTCAAGCGACGGCGACGATTGGCAGATGTCGGC
>JANNKZ010000489.1:0-2346 GCA_031396515.1 Gammaproteobacteria bacterium | reverse complement strand
AGCCTCCCCGGCCGCGGCCAGGTCTGGCTCGATCCGCGCCTGCTCGCGCGCCTCGGCGCCCGGATCGGCGACGTGGTCAACATCGGCGCGGCGAACTTCACGGTGACGCAGGTGCTGGCCTACCGGCCGGACCAGGGTTCGGCCTTCGTGGACCTCGCGCCCTCGTTGCTGATCCCGCTCGCGGACCTGGAGTCGACCGAATTGCTGGGGCCGGGCAGCCGCGCCTCCTACTCGATGCTCTTCGCCGGCGATCCGGACGACATCCGGCAGTTCAAGCTGCTGCTCACGGAGAAAAAGCAGAAAGGCGAGCGCCTCGTGGACGTATCCGAAGAGAGCCCGCAGATCCAGTCCTCGACGGAGCGCGCAGGGCGGTTCCTCAATCTCTCCGCGATGATCACGGTGCTGCTCGCCGCGGTCGCGGTCGCCATGGCCGCGCGCCGCTACACGCGCCGCCATCTCGACAATGTCGCGCTGATGAAGTGCATGGGGGCGCCGCAGGCGCTGGTGCTCCAGGTCACGATCATCCAGCTCGGCGTACTGGCGCTGGTCGCGGCGGCGATCGGCAGCGCGTTCGGATTCGCCGCGCAGATGTCGCTCGTGTGGCTGCTCGGGGACATCGTGCGCGCGGACCTGCCGCCGCCGGGCATGGCGCCCGCGATCGTGGGCGCGGCCACGGCGCTCGCGATCCTGGTCGGCTTCGCGCTGCCGCCGATGCTGCAACTCCGGCGCGTGCCGCCGGCGCGCGTGCTGCGCCGCAATCTCGACCCGCCGCCGCTTCGTTACACCTCGACCTACGGACTCGCGGTCGGCGCGCTGGTCGGTGTGATGTTCTGGCTGGTGCGCGATGCCAAGCTCGTGCTCTACGTCACGGGCGGCATCGGCCTCACGCTCGCGATCCTGTACGGCGCCGGCTGGCTGCTGGTGCGGGCGGCGGGGCGGTTGCGCGGCGCGGTCGGCGTCGCCTGGCGTTACGGACTCGCCAATCTCGCGCGGCGCCGGCGCGACAGCGTCGTGCAGGTGGTCGCCTTCGGGCTGTCGCTGATGGTGCTGCTGCTGCTCGCAGTGGTGCGCAACGACCTGCTCGAGAGCTGGCGCGCGAGCCTGCCCGAGGACACGCCGAATTTCTTCATGATCAACATACCGGTGGCCGAGGCCGAGGACTTCGAGCGTTTCATCGAGGATCGCGGCCTGCCGAAACCCGTGCTGTTCCCGATGATCCGCGCGCGCATGACGACGATCAACGGCCGGCTGATCGAGGAGATGCAGTTCACCAACGACCGCGGCCGCGGGTTCTCGGAACGCGACCAGAACCTGTCGTGGGCCGCAGAGCCGCAGGTGGACAATACGATCACGGCCGGGCGCTGGTGGAAGGAAGCGGACTACGGCAAGCCGCTCGTGTCGGTGGCGAGCGAATACCAGGAGGAGCTGGGACTGAAGCTCGGCGACAAGCTCGGCTTCGACATCGCGGGCGAAACGCTAGAAGCCGAGGTCACGAGCTTCCGCGAAGTGCAGTGGGACAGCTTCCGCCCGAACTTCTTCCTGGTGTTCCCGCCGAAGACGCTCGACGGCCTCGCCGGCACCTGGCTCACCAGCATGAAGCTGGACCCGGGCGAACGCCGCGTTCTCGTGGACCTGGTGCGGCGCTTCCCGTCGGTGTCCGTGTTCGACATCGATGCGATTCTCGCGCAGGTGCGGGACGTGATCGACCGCGCCTCACTCGCCGTGCAGTACGTGTTCCTGTTCACGCTCGCGGCGGGCCTCACGGTGCTGCTCGCGGCGATCCAGTCCACGCGCGACGAGCGCCGCTACGAGAGCGCGATACTGCGGACGCTCGGCGCGCGCCGGCGCGTCGTGCTGACGGGCGTCGCCTCGGAGTTCACCGCGCTCGGCATGCTCGCGGGCGTGCTCGCCGCGATCGGTGCGACCATCGTCGGCTGGGTGCTCGCGACGCAGCTGTTCGAGCTCGAGTACACCGTCGATCCCTGGGTCTGGGTGCTCGGACTCGCCGCCGGCGCCGTGATCGTCGGCGGCGCCGGCACCTTCGCCGCGCGCGGCGTCGTCAACCATCCGCCGATCAGCACGCTGCGCGAGGGTTGATTCCTGCGACGCGCCGGCTTTCCCGCCGGTTCGCCGGATTCACCTGCCCGAGACCTGCATCTGCGCTTCCCACAATCTCTTCAGTTCGCCATTCCGAACGTAACCCTCGACCCGGATCCGGTACTCCCCATCCGGCAGCAACGACGTATTGAACGAGAGCCGCAAATCGTGGTTCGAATCGCGGGTCATCCGGTCGGCATGCAGGATCAGCGTGCCGTCGCTGCGCAGGATGGTCACGCGGAAGTGCGC
>JANNKZ010000485.1:0-1529 GCA_031396515.1 Gammaproteobacteria bacterium | reverse complement strand
CCGTCTCCGACAAGTTGACCTCGTCGAGCTGAAACGGCGGCGTCACCGACGGGTTCAGGATCTCGACCTCGTGCGCTACCACCTCGACCTCGCCGGAGCGCAATTCGGGATTCGTGCTGCCCTGCGGACGCTTGCGGATCTTGCCGGTAATCCTGAGGACATATTCGCCGCGAATACGCTCTGCGATGGCGAACGCCTCCTTCCGCTCGGGATTGAAGACCACCTGCGCGAGCCCCTCGCGGTCGCGCAGATCGATGAAGATGACGCCGCCGTGGTCGCGGCGGCGGTGCGCCCAGCCGGCGATGCTCACCTTCTGGCCGATCAGCGCCGTGCCCAGGTCACCGCAATAGTGCGTGCGCATGCTCATTTGCCGTTGCTGCGCACCGAGGTCTTGCCGTTGGGCGGCACCACGCCCATCGAGATGATGTACTTCAGCGCTTCGTCGACCGTCATGTCGAGCTCGACCACATCCTTGCGCGGCACGATGACGAAATAGCCGCCGGTCGGGTTCGGCGTCGTCGGCACGTAGACGCTGACGCAGTCGGCGGGAATGCTGCGCGCCACCTCTCCGCTCGGCGTGCCGGTGAGAAAGCCGATGGTCCACATCCCCGGGCAGGGCCACTGCACCAGCAGCGCCTTGCGGAACGCCTGGCCGCTGGAGGAGAACAGCGTGTCCGAGATCTGCTTGACGCTGGAGTAGATGGAATTCACCACCGGGATGCGGTGCAGCACCTGGTGCCACAGGCGCACCAGCTGCGCGCCGAAGAAGTTGGTGGCGAAGATGCCGGTCAGCAGCACGATGACCAGGGTAAGGATCGCGCCCAGGCCCGGCACATGGAAGCCGAGCCAGTTTTCGGTGTGCAGCCGATAGGGCAGCAGGAGCAGCGACTGGTCGAGCACGTCGACCACCAGCTTGAGCACCCAGATGGTGTTGGCAAGCGGGATCCAGATCAGCAGGCCGGTGATGAAGTACTTTTTCACTGTTCCGGAAATGAAAAGGCCCGGCTCGCGCCGGGCCGGATCAATGCAACCCTCAAAGTCAGTCGGTCACGGCCGGCGCGGCCGCTTTCTTGGTTTCCGGTTTGGACTCCGTCTTGGATTCCGTCTTGGATTCGCTCTTCGAATCCGTTTTCGCGTCGGCCTTCAGATCCGTCTTCTTCTCGGTCGGCTTCTTACTGGCGGTCTTGAAGTCGGTCGCATACCAGCCGCTGCCCTTCAGCTGGAAGCCCGCGGCGCTCAGGAGCTTCTTGTAGGCCTTCTTGCCGCAAGCCGGACACTTGGAGAGCGTCTTCTCGGAAATCTTCTGCAGGTGCTCTTCCTGGTGGCCGCACTCGTCGCAGCGGTATTCGTAAATCGGTGCGCGCCCAGACGGACTTGCTCGGCTTGTAGTCTCCGGTGAGTGGCACCTCGGCATGCTAGTCCATCGTCCACCGATGGCGCGCCGTCCGATCCGGCGGCAATGGCGACGACACGAAAAGAGGGTGGACCGGCGTCGGACCGGTCCTCCCTCGGTCGGGCCCCGGTGAGGC
>JANNKZ010000412.1:0-1840 GCA_031396515.1 Gammaproteobacteria bacterium | reverse complement strand
CTCGCCGACATGTCGGCGCAGCTTCGCAAGTCCGCGGCCGGCTTCCGCCTGCCGCAGCAGCTTCCCGCGCCGGGGAAGCGCGTCGTGCCTGCGGCGGCGAGCCCCGGCGACGCGCAGTCGCGCCGGGCCGCGGGGGGCGGGGGCTGATCGCCAGTGGCCGACTTCCCCTCGGTCAACGAACAGGCACTGCATCTCGTCGCGCGTGAACTCGCGGCGACGCTGAACGACGTCCGCGTCGCGCTCGAAGCGGCGGCCGAGACGCCCGCCGACAAGGCGCCGATCGCACGCGCGGCCGAACTGATGCGCGACGCCCGCGGCGTGCTGCGGGTGGTCGAGGTCTACGGCGCTGCGCTCCTGGCCGAGGAAATGGAGCAGACCTCGCGCTGGCTGGCCGGCAACGACACCGACGCGCGCCAGTTTGTGGACGGGCTCGACGCGCTGATGCGCTCGAGCGTGCAGCTGCCGACTTATCTGGAGCGCGTGCTGAACGGCGGCCGCGACCTCGCGCTCGTGCTGCTGCCGCTCCTGAACGACCTGCGCGCGGTGCGTGGCGCGCCGCTCTTGTCCGAAGGCACGCTGCTGTCGCTGAACCTGAGCTCGGAGAAAGCACCGTCCGCGCCGGACGCGGCCGACGGCGGCCAGCGGTTGACTGTGCCGCAGTGGGCACGGCGGTTGCGCACCCGGTTCCAGGCGGGACTGCTCGGGCTGATCCGCGGCGAAGGCGACAAGGGCCTGGCCGCGCTTGCGGAGGTCGCGAACCGCATGGAGTCGGTTGCGACGACCTCGGCGACCTACCAGCTCTGGTGGGTGACCAGCGCGCTGATCGACGCGCTGCAGGCGGGTGGCCTCGAAGCGAGCGTCACCGTCAAGCGCCTGCTCGGCCACGCCGACCGCGAGCTCAAGCGGCTGTACGCCGAGGGCGAGGACACTTACGCCGGCAACCCGCCGATCGAATTGCTGAACAACCTGCTGTTCTATGTCGCGCGCGCGACCACGCGCACCCCGCGCATCGAAACGGTGCGTGCCTCGTTCCGGCTCGACGAGCTGCTGCCGATCGACGAATCCGTCGAACAGGAGCGCGAATCGCTGTCCGCCCCGTCGGTGCGCCTGATGCGCACGGTCGCCGCGGCGATCAAGGAAGACCTCGGCCGGGTCAAGGATGCGCTCGATCTCTATACCCGCAAGGGCGGCCCGCCGGAGGAACTCGCGTCGCAGGTCGACCTGCTGAAGAAGATCGGCGACACGCTCGCAGTGCTCGGCCTCGGTTCCGTGCGCGAGCAGGTGCAAGGCGAGCTCGTGCGCCTGACCGAGATCATCACGCGCCGCACGCCCGCCGAACAGGAAACGCTGATCGAGATCGCCGCCACGCTGATCGGCGTCGAGGACGGCCTCGACGACGCGCTCGTGCGCCTGATCATGCCGCCGGGCGCGCCGGCGCCGGGCGCCGAGGTCGATCCGGAGTTCCGTCAGGTCACCGAATCGGTGCTGCGCGAGTGCATCGTCAACCTCGCGCGCATCAAGGAACTCCTCGGCCAGTCGCTCGATCCGACCGCCGACCGTTCCGGCCTCGACGCGGCGCCCGCGCTCGCGCGCGGCATCACCGCGGGCCTGCTGCTGCTCGGCCGCAATCGTGCGATGGAGGTGATGCGCCGCATCGGCGATCACGTTGCCGCGTTGCTCGGCCCCGGCTCGCTCGCGCGCAATGACTACTACGTCGATCGCCTCGCGGATGCGATCGTCGGCATCGAGTACTACATGGAGACGCTGCAGGCCGGCCGCGGCGATCCCTGGTACATGCTGGACAACGCCGAGCGTTGCCTCGCTGCGCTCGACCAGACGC
>JANNKZ010000409.1:0-2109 GCA_031396515.1 Gammaproteobacteria bacterium | reverse complement strand
GCAGCTTCAGGACGACATCGATCCGCGGCGGCGCATTTCCGGATACCAGACGCTGCAGGGCAGGAGCGCCGAACTGCAGGTATTGTTCTCGGCACTCGCTGCGCATGGCAGCGAAGACGAGACTGAAGCCCGCCGCGCCTACGAAGCCGGCATGTCGGACCTGCTGCCGCGCGCGCGGCCGGACTTCACGCGCCTCGGACACTGGGCGCCGAAGCTCGACCACGCGCTCTCGCGCCTGGACTCACTCCAGCCCGCTGCCAAGGAAATGCTGGTCAAGGCGCTGGTGCGGACCGTCTCGCACGACCTGCGCATGACCGTCGCGGAATCCGAACTGCTGCGCGCGATCTGCGCGGTGCTGCATTGCCCGCTGCCGGCGCTTTACAAGGTATCCGGTTGAGGTCGGCTTTCACCCAGCGCCTTCTCCCTGTTTGCGCTGCAAGGCAACCGCGTACGGATGAAGCGTCG
Source organism: Gammaproteobacteria bacterium (assembly GCA_031396515.1). GTDB lineage: Bacteria > Pseudomonadota > Gammaproteobacteria > Steroidobacterales > Steroidobacteraceae > SCUD01. Next base: position 1,644 of record JANNKZ010000409.1, on the reverse strand, counting down.
CGGTCATCAGTCCCGCTTCGACCGCGGGATCCGACTGCATGAACGTCCTGGCCGCAGCCTCGCTCTCCGCTTCGAAAATCACGAGTCCGAAGGTTGCCGACAGCGGTTCGAGCGTACGGCCGGCCAGTATGAGCTGACCGGATTCGGCAGCTTGCGTCAGACGCGCAAAGTGCCGGGAAATAACGGCGTTTTCGGCGTCGGTCCAGGCCGATTCCGACTGGAATGGCGGCGCGAGGTGCAGCACGTAGACATACTGTTGCCGCGCATTCGCGTCCTGCGCCAGCGCGGGTCCGGACGCGAATGTCGCAAGCGCCGCGGTCGCGGCAAGAATGGTTTTCCTGAGCGTCTTAGTCATCTGCTTCGCCTCGTCAGTGCCAGAGGCCGAGCACGACGCCATACAGCGTGTACTGAATGGTGTGATAACCGCCGTTCACGAAGAAGAGCGTGCAGTTCTTGCGCTCGAACAGGTAGTTGATGCCGAAACTGGACGCGACCCAGAAGAGTCCGGCCGCGCCGCCGGCGCCCACCGCGAAGCCGAATTCGGGCTTCGGGCCGAGAAACAGCGCGAACACGGCTGCGGCGACCAGCGACAGCACGAACGCGCCGCCGAAGATCTTGCCTGGATGCCCCTTCTGCATCTGATCGTCGGTGAGGCCGGAGCCGCGCTGCCAGGCCTTCAGGAACATCGCTTTCGAGTACCAGAGCCCGCCGAGCAGGAATGCGGACGCAGCCGCTGCGACGACGGCCAACCAGTTGATGTCAGGCATGAGACTTCCCCTTCTTGCGTGGTGAATGCCTGCGGCGTGCCGGCGCTTTCGCCGGTCGCAGCAGGCGGTTGAAATGATCCTTGAGCTGGCCGATGGCGCGGTCGAAGTAGCCGATGTCGCGGTAACTGCGCGCGAGCATCACGCCGCCTTCCATCGTCGTCAGCACGAATTCTGCAAGCGCGCGCGTGTCCGTGCCCGGCGGCACGCGGTCGCCCGCGGCCTTCAGGCAGTCCTCGATCGCCTCGGTCCAGTTGCTGAAGTTCTTCGCGAGGCGTTCGCGCACCGCTGGGTCGGGCTCGTGGATTTCGAGCGCGAGGCTGCCGATCGGGCAGCCGTAGGTGCAGTCGGTCTGGATCAGCGCGTCGCGATAGCCGTCCATCAGCTTCCAGATCTTGTCGATCGGATCGGCGACGCCGCGCCAGGCCGGTTCCAGCAGCATCTGGTGGATGCCGCCGATATAAGTGTCGAGTACCGCGATCAGCAGGTCCTGCTTGCCCGGGAAAAAGTGGTACAGGCTGCCGCTGTTGACGCCCGCGCGGGCGAGGATGTCGGCGATCGAAGTCGAGCCGAATCCCTTCTCCCAGAAGAGGTGCATGGCCGCTTCCAGGATGCGCCAGCGGGTGTCGGTTGGCGGTTGATTGATCATTCAACCAAGTGTGCTACACTGCCTGCCCGTGCGCAAGACCGGCGGTTCGAAAAAAAAGCCGCGCATCCCCGCGGCCGTGCCGCGTCCCCATGCGGCGGAGACGACCGGCGAGATTGGCGCGCGTCTCACGCGCGCGCTCGCGGCCGGCGACGGCGCTGCGGGCGCGCTCTGCGTGCACGAACTCTGGATGCGCGGCGAACCGCCGATGACCGTCGAGGCCGCGTTCACCGC
>JANNKZ010000372.1:0-3276 GCA_031396515.1 Gammaproteobacteria bacterium | reverse complement strand
CCTGCTACCTGAGGAGCGATTCGCGGCCCGTCTGCGCGGCTTCGGTCCGCTTGGCATCCTGGCGATTCTCGTCATCTTCGCGGGCAACCTGGTTGTTGTACCGCTGAGCGCCATTCTGGTCTTGTGGTGGGCCCGACAGTCGCGCACGCCCTTGAGTGAACTTGGCTTCGTGCGGCCCGGGAGCTGGGCCCGCACCATATTCGTCGGCATCGCAGTCGGCATCGCCCTCAAGTTCCTGATGAAGAGCATTGTGATGCCGTTGCTGGGCGCCGATCCCATCAATCAGACCTACCATTATCTGGCTGGTAACACGGCCGCGCTCCCGGGGATGCTCTACGCCATCATCATTGGCGCGGGCTTCGGCGAAGAAACGCTGTTCCGTGGATTTCTGTTCGAGCGCCTGCGGAGGCTGTTCGGGCCGGGCGCGAAAGCCAGGACCCTGATCGTGTTGTTGAGCGCGGGACTGTTTGGACTTGCACACTATTATGAGCAAGGTGTTCCTGGCGTGCAGCAGGGCATGGTTGTCGGACTGGTGTTCGGAGCGATCTTTGCGGTCACTGGCCGGATCTTCCTGTTGATGATCGCGCATGTCGCCTTCGACCTGACGGCTCTGGCGATGATCTACTGGAATCTCGAATCGGCAGTGGCACACCTCATTTTCAGCTAGCGCGATACTTGCCACGGCAGGACGCGCCCTGGGCGTTGGGTGCACAATGCGCGTATGACACGCACGAACTGGCGCTTGTGGTCGCTTGCGGCAACGTTGCTGGTAACGGGTTGCTCCCAGACTCCGGCGTCGGCGCCGGTCGAGCCGCCAGCCTCGCCCGCTCTGCTCGGAGCCTGGCGGTCATCGCTCCAGTTCGAAACCGGGCCATTCGCGCCGATCAAGGATCTCGAATTCATGTACGTATTCAACACCGGCGGCACGATGACCGAGTCCTCGAACTACGATGGTGCCCCTCCGGTGCCGCCAGCGTACGGTGTTTGGCGCAGCGTCGGACCTGATGAGTTCGAGGCGAAGTATGAGTATTACGCGACCGCGCCGGCCCCGGCTGTGGAATTCATGAACGGTGCCGGATTCCCGCCATCGGGTCGTGGTGTGATTGTCGAACGCATTACGGTGTCGGCCGATGGCCAGACGTTCACGTCCACCCTGAAGTACGACGCCTTCGACTTGAAAGGCGAGCCAATCGAGGGCGGCGGCGGCATGGCGCAAGGGAAAGCGGTGAGGATCCAGTTTTGACGACAACCGGAGCGAACTGATGAACCGAGTGACCGGCATCGGCGGCATTTTCTTTTCGGCGAAGGATCCCGTGGCGCTTCGCACCTGGTACCAGAAGCACCTGGGCGTGGACGTTCAGGACTGGGGCGGCGCCTGTTTCCTGTGGGGCGACGAATCCGGCAAGACCACTGGCCGGACCATCTGGTCCATCGGCGGCGGCGATTACTTCAAGCCGAGCACATCCACCTTCATGATCAACTATCGCGTGGCCGATCTCGCGAGTCTGCTCAAGACGCTGCGCGAGGAAGGCTGCGACGTCCTCGACAAGACCGACGACTCGGAATACGGCAAGTTCGGCTGGGTCATGGACCCGGAAGGCAACAAGGTCGAGCTCTGGCAGCCGCCCGACGGTCAGTGAGGGTAGCCGTCCAGCGAGTCGGTCTCCCGGTAACATGTAGGACGATGCCCGCCCTGAAGAAGAGACGCCTGACCGGAAGTTGCCTCTGCGGGGCAGTCCAGTACTCGGTCGAGGACGCTTTCACTTACGCGTTGAACTGCCATTGCTCGCAGTGCCGGCGCGCGACCGGGTCCGCGTTCAAGCCGCTGGCCGGCATCGAGCGCCGCAAGCTGAAAGTCACGCGCGGCGCGCGCACGCTCCTGAAGTACGGCAGCGACGTCGATCACGATGTCCGCTGCCGCAAGTGCGGCTCGCTGCTGTATTCGGTGGTGCGCGACGGCGCGTGGGTGCATGTCGCGCTCGGGTCGCTCATGGACGCACCGACGCTGCGCCCCACGGCGCACATTTACATGGATTCGAAGGCGTCCTGGCATACGATCACGGACGCGCTCCCGCAGCACCTGGGGTTGCCCCGTTGAATCCCGATCCACTTCGGCACTTCGCCACGATCGCTTTCGTCCTGGCCGGATTGGTAAACCTGTATCCGTTGATCGGTGTGCTGGGCGCGGAGAACCTGCAGTCGCTTTATGGGGTACCCGCCAAGAATGCCGACGTGCTGCTGCTGCTGCGCCATCGCGCCGTGCTGTTCGGCCTGCTTGGGGTGTTGCTGATCTATGCCGCGTTCCGGCCCGCCTGGCGCCGGATTGCGCTGATCGCGGGGCTGACGAGCATGGTCACCTTCCTGTTCTTCGCCTTGCCGATTGGCGGGCGAAGCAAAGCGTTGCAGCAGGTGTTCTGGGTGGATCTGGTTGCGATCCTCGTGCTCGTCGCCGGCGCCTGGCTTTCCGGCTTCAGCGGCAAGAAACAGGTGTGAAGAGTCGATGGCGATCCAGCTCGATCACCTGATCGTACCGTCGAAGGACCGCGTCGCGTCGGCACGATTTCTTGCGGAGCTGCTCGACGTCCCGTGGGCTGAATCCGGCGTGGGACCATTCTCGCCCGTGTACGTCAGCAATAGCTTGACACTTGACTTCGACCAGCACGAGGACGGGTTTCCGGTCCTGCATTTCTGTTTCCGCGTATCGGACGCGGAGTTCGACGCGATCTTCACGCGGATCCGGGCGGCCGGCCTGGAATACCGCAGCAATCCGCGCGGACCTGCGGACCATCGGATCAACACGGCGCATGGCGGCCGCATCGTCTACTGGGACGAGCCCGACGGACACGTCTGGGAGATGCTGACGGAGAGTTACGCGCGCCGACCCCTGGCTACTGCAACGCGCGCATAGCGCGGTCGAGCCCCGCGAGCGTCAGCGGGAACATGCGGTTCTCGAATAGCTCTCGCGCCATCCGCACGGACGGCGTGTATTCCCAGCGCTCCTGCGGCTCCGGATTGAGCCAGGCGTGGTGCGGATAGCTAGCGAGCAGCCGCTTCATCCAGGTTGCGCCCGATTCCTCGTTCCAGTGCTCGATGCTGCCGCCCGGCTGCGCGATCTCGTAGGGGCTCATGGTCGCGTCGCCGACGACCACCAGGCGGTAGTCGTGGCCGTAGGTGCGCATGATATCGGTCGTTTTCGTGCGCTCGCCGTGGCGGCGGCGGTTGTCCTTCCAGACCGACTCGTAGACGAAATTGTGGAAGTAGAAGTATTCGAGGTGC
>JANNKZ010000341.1:0-2250 GCA_031396515.1 Gammaproteobacteria bacterium | reverse complement strand
CGCATCCAGGCCACGAGTTCGTTCGCGATCAGCGTCACCACGAACATGCGCTCCGCATCCGGCAGGTGCGCGATCGAGATGATCGAGATGCGCGGCTTGCCTTCGGGCGTGAATAACAGGCGCTGAATGTCGAGCGGCTCGCCCTCGAGCCAGGCGCCGAATCCGGGCGAGGCGAGCAGGTTGTTGACCGCCATCGCGAGTTCGAGGCGTTCTTTCGCCGGATAGAAGGTCTCGACGTCGAAGACGCCGACCTTCGCGAAAGGCGGCTTCTGGATCGCGCCAATCAAGCCCGCGAGGTCGAGTGCATGGCCCTGGTCCCAGGCCGCATCGACGATCGCCGACAGCAGGATGTGCTCGCGGCTCTTCAGCGGATCGGCCGCGATGCCGACGAGGCCCAGCAGGCCCGCGACCGTCGCGGCGATGCGCTCGCGTGTCGCGGTCGCGTCGCCGCCCGTTGCGGGTGGCGCGAATGAACGCAGGATCGAGAGCGGGAGACCGGCGTTGCTGCCCGGCGTGTAAATCGCGACGTCCGCCGATTCGCGCAGGCGGCGGATGCGCTCGCCGTCCTGTCCCCAGTCGGCGAGGCCCTTCTTCCAGGTCTCCGCGGTTTTCGCGGCGAGCTCCGCGGGGGTGGTGCCCTTGCGCGCGGCTTCGGCAGCGTCGATCCACGGCTCGAACTCGGCGGGCGCAAGGCCGGGGAAGGTCAGCATCAGGTTCGAGATGTCGCCCTTCGGGTCGATCACGATGGCGGGAATGCCGTCGAGCGCGGCTTCCTCGATCAGGGAGATGCACAGGCCCGTCTTGCCGCTGCCGGTCATGCCGACGCAGACCGCGTGGGTCGTCAGGTCGCGGGAGTCGTACATGAGCGGCTCGGCCGAATCCGCGTTCTTTTCGGCGTCGTATCCGCGCCCGATGTAGAACGCGCCCAGTTTCTCGAAGTCGCTCACGGCCCGATTATACGCAGCGGCAAACCGTGATACGGTGGCGGCCCGCATCGGGCCGCCGGAACATGCGACACATGAACGAATTGAAGCGCTTGAACCGCATTGCCGCCGGTCTGTTCCTGCTGGCCGGGGTTCTGCCGGCTGCGGCCGACGAGGCTGCCGAACCGAACGGGGCGGCGAACGCCTTCTTCGAGAAGGCGCTCGACGAGCGACTGGTCCTGGATCCGGCTCTCGCGACCAGCATGGGCCTGCGCATCGGCTACGACCGCTGGGCGGACGCGACCGAGGAGGGCGACTCCGCGCGGCTCGCGCTCGCCGAGCGGCAGCTCGCGGAACTGCGCGCGACGATCGATCCCGCGAAGCTCGACGACGCGGCGCGCCTGTCATACGACGTGTTCGTCTCGACCGAGGAGCGGCGCATCGCGCGCCGCCGCTGGCGCAACCACGGCTACCGCTTCGACAAGGATGGCCAGCACACCTCGCTGCCGGCCTTCCTGATCAACACCCACGAAGTGAAATCCGAATCGGACGCCGACGCCTATATCCGCAGGCTCGAAGGCATCCGGCCGCTGTTCGATGCTTCTCTGGCCCGCGCGACCGAGTCTGCGAAGGCAGGAGTCCTTCCACCGCGCTTCGTGTTCGCTTACGTGAAGGCCGATGCCGCGAACATCATCAAGGGCCGGCCGTTCGACGAGGGTCCGGACGACAGCCCGCTGCTCGCGGACTTCCGCAAGAAAATCGGCGCGCTTGCGGTGGACGAGGCGAAGCAAGAGTCTCTTGTCGCGCGCGCCGAGATCGCGCTCCTGACCTCGGTCGAGCCGGCCTACAAGTCCGTCATCGCCTGGGCGCAGCAGATGGAGCAGCAGGCGACCGAGGACGCCGGCGTGTGGAAGCTGCCGGACGGAGAGGCCTACTACAACTACCTGCTCGAGAATTTCACGACGACCAGGCTGACGGCCTCGGAGATCCATGACATCGGGCTGCGCGAGGTCGCGCGCCTGCACGAGGACATGCGCAAAGTCATGAAGCGGGTCGGGTTCGAGGGTGACCTGCCGCAGTTCTTCGAATTCATGCGCACCGATGCGCAGTTCTATTATCCGGACACGGACGAGGGTCGCTCCGCGTGGCTCTCCGCCGCCCGAGCGCACATCGTCGCCATGCGCGCGAAGCTTCCGCAGCTCTTCGTGACTCTGCCGCAATCCGAGGTCGAGGTGCGTGCGGTCGAGCCGTTCCGCGAGAAGTCGGCCGGCAAGGCTTTCTACCAGCGGCCGTCGTTCGACGGAACGCGACCGGCCATTTTCTACGG
>JANNKZ010000343.1:0-5233 GCA_031396515.1 Gammaproteobacteria bacterium | reverse complement strand
GGGATCGAGCGGCACGACGATGTCCTCGCCGCACGAGTCGCACACGTACGTGCCCTCGTCGGGCACGCGCGGGCCGTCGCGATTCTTCTTCTTGCGCTCCGCCACGGTGACCGACCTCAGTGGTGGTGCCCGTGCGCGCCGTGCACGTGCCCGTGCGACAGCTCCTCGCGCGTCGCGTTGCGCACGCGCTGGATCGTGACCTCGAAGTGCAGCGTCTGGCCGGCCAGCGGGTGATTCCGGTCGATCACGATCTGGTCGCCTTCGACCGCCGCGATCCAGATCGCCTGCTCCTCGCCGGCATCGTCCTCGCTCGAGAACTGCATGCCCGGCTCGATCTCCATGTCGTCGGGGAACGAGTCGCGCGGCACGCGCGTCAGACCGCGCGGGTCGTGCTCGCCGTAGCCTTCGGCCGGCGACACGTCGACCTTCAGGCTCTCGCCTTCGCTGTGGCCCTTCAAGCCGCGCTCGAGGCCTGGGACGACGTTGCCGTGGCCGTGCAGGTACTCGAGCGGCTCGCCGCCGCTGGAGCTGTCGATCACGGTGCCGTCGTCGTCTTTCAGCGTGTACTGCAGGAAAACAACACGGTTCCTTTCGATGTGCAAGACAGGCTCCCGCGGGTGGCAGGAGCGGAATGGTAGCGGTTTGGCGTCAGGCCGGGAAGAATTCGATCGGCTTGGTCGTGGTCATCGCCTCGACGTCCTTGTCCTCGAAGCGGAACATGCGGATGCGGGCGATCAGCTTGCGTTCCAGCTCCGAATCATTGATTTCCGTCGAGACGATGCGGCAGTCCGTGACTTCGCCGGACGGGGCAATCGTGAGCTGGACGACGACCTTGCCCTGGAGTTCCGGCTGCTCGCGCAGGGCCCGGCTGTAGAGCGCATAGATCGCCGACTTGTTGCGGTCGAAGACCATCTCGATTTCTTCACGGCTGCGCGAGGCCTTGCCGCCGCGGCCGCTGCGGCTCGCCTGCCCTCGGTCCGCGCCGATCCGGTCGGCGAAGGACGGCTGCGCGGTGCCGGTCGCATGTCCCTTGAGGTTGCCCGGGCCAGTGCCGAAACCCGACGACAGCTTGCCGGTATTGATGCCGCCGCTACCGACGCCCGTGCGGGACGTGATCAGCGAGCGCTCGGCGCGGCTCGGGCCCTCGACCTTGCCGATCATCGGCGCCGAACTGTCGACCGGCTCCATGATCTCGCGCAAGTCCTCGAGCTGGTCCTTCATCGCAAGCAGGCCCGACTTCTCCGCCTGCCGGCGGGCTTCGGCCGTGCGGTCCACGGGCTTCGGCGGCACCGGGGTCGGCTTGGCCTCGGGCTTGGGCTCGGGTTTCTTGACCTCGGGCTTCGGCGGCGGCGGCGGTGGCGGTTCGAGCACGAGCCGTATCACCTCTTCCGGCAGCGCCGGCGGCGGTGGCCGTTCGGACACCGGCAGCAGCGGAACGATGATGCCGAGCGCGGCAAACACGAGGAGCGCGATCGTCGCGGTCTTGCGGAACCGGCGCTGCTCGTCGTCGTCCGGCGTCCACGGCAGGTCGAAGATGCGGTAGTTGGCGGCGAGTGTCGTCATGCCCCGGCCTCAGACCGCGCCCGGACGCTTCAAGCCGGTTTCCCGCTCGAGCACCGCGAGCGACACCTTGCCGTATTCGGCGGCGGTGCAGGTCGACAGGATCTTCTTCAGGAAGCTGTACGGCAGGTCCTTGTCTGCGAGCACCGTGACCTCCGGCGGTTCCGTCACCTCGCCGTGACGCTTCTTGTCCGCCTCCGCGCGCAATACCGCGCGCAGCGGCTCAATGACGGGGTTGTCCCCGGCCCGGGTCGCGGCCACGCTCGCGAGCACCTCGCCGTTGACGAAGATGGATTCCTTGGTGATCAGCACCGTGACAGTCTCGCGCGGCTTGGTCTCCGACACGGACTGCGGAATCTGGATCTGCTTCGTGTTCGGCAGGATCTCGTAGTCCGCCGCGTGCACGAGCAGGTAGACGACCAGGATCGTCAGCATGTCGATCATCGGGATCAGCGCCGGCATGCCGTGTCTGCTGCCGCGGGCGCGGGTCCGGTGGTGGCGCTTGAGGCGTGCGGAAATCATCGCGCCGCCACCAGCCCCATCGGCGCGTCGCCGACGGCGATCTGCGGGAACAGCTCGCCGCGCACCGGCTGGTTGTCGAGGACCGTGTCGAACGACTTCATCGTGTCCATCGCCTGGACCATCATGTCGTAGGGAATCTCGGGCTCGAGCAGCACGGTCGCGTCCCTCTTCTCCGGAAAGCGGATCTTCACGCGGCGCAGGTAATTCGAGAGCCCTTCATAGTCCGGGCCCTCCGCCACGTGCGGCAGCGACTGCAACAGTCCGGTGTTGCGGTCGGCGACCTCGATCCGGTCCTGGCGCAGGATCACCTCGAGCTCCAGCACCGCCGGCAGCTCCGGCGGCGGCCCGCCGTCCACCGGCAGGTTGAGCTCGAGGATGTTCATCTTCGAGAACACCGCGGTGAAGATCAGGAAGAAGATCAGGATTACCATCACGTCCAGCATCGGGACGATGTTGATGTCGTTCCTGCCGCGGTAGCGTGCATGGTTGCGCGCTTGCCGCCTGGCGATGCGCGATCCGCTCATGCGCGGGCGCCACCCGGGTTAGGCGTGAGCGGCCGCGTCCCGCCCCGGGCCGCGGCTTCCTGCTGCGACTCGGGGTCCATCTTCTTCTCGTTCAGCGCGTTCAGGAACTTGACGGTCGCGACCTCGAGGCTGTCCACGATCTCGGTGGTCTTGGTCTCGAGATAGAGGTGCGCGAGCAGCAGCGTGATCGCGGTGACGAGGCCGAGCGCCGTGTTATTCATGGCGACCGAGATCGACGCCGCGAGCAGGCTCGCCTTCTCGGCGGGATTCGCCTGGGCGACCGCGGCGAATGCGCTGATCAGGCCGACCACGGTGCCGAGCAGGCCCATCAGCATCGCGATGTTGGCGAGCGCCGACAGGTAGTGCGTGCGCTTCTCGAGCCGGGGGATCACCTCGACGAGGCTCTCCTCCATCGCCTTCTCGATGTCATCGCGGCGGCGCGCCGTCTGGATGCGCGTGATGCCGTAACGCATGATGTGCGCAAGCGCCGTGTCGGAATCTGTCACCGCATTCAGCGCGTCGCGAAACCGGCCCGCTTCCAGCATCGGTTGGAGATGGGACCAGAGGCGCCGGTTGCCGGTACCGGCGCGCATCACGTACGCGAAGCGCTCAAGCGCAATCACGAGGCCGATGACCCATACCAGGGCGATCGGATAAAGGAACACTCCGCCTTCGCGGAAGAAGTTCAGGATGATGTCGAAACCCTGCATGGCTGATGCTCCGGATTGGGTCGGAAAAGTGGGTTAGTTGAGCAATATCCGTGGTCTGGAAACGCTGCTTCAGGTCTCAGGCTTGGCTGCGGGAGGGCCGTTTGCGGCGTCCGCCGGACCCGAACTGGGGTTCCGGACGCCTTCCAGCGCCTCGAAATAGCGCAATTCGCGCCGGAACACGTCCCGGTCGACCGGGCTCAATACCTCGTTCAGAAGGCTGTTCGCAGGCCGGCCTTGGAGCGCGCCGATGTCGGCGCGCTTCCACGGCACGATCACCATCACCTTCGGCAGCTCGCGGTTGCCGGTGATGGAGGTCGGATCAAGTTCGAGGTGGTCCATGGTCGGCGTGGACGGCCGCCCGGTCTCGACCGCGGGCTCCTCCACGGGCGTCTCGGGCGGCGGCGCTTCCTGGGCGAGCGCGCCCGACTGCCACAGCACTGCGACCAGGATCCAACCGTGCTTCGCATTCATGACACGACTCCTGCCGGCGGCTCCATGTTGCCGACGCGACGTTTCAGTTCGGCGATCCAGCCCGAGACCTGCTTGTCCGACGTGCCGGTCATCGCGAGATAAGCCTCGAAATGCCGGAGCGCCTCCGCCGGTTGGCGCAGGTACAGGTCGAGCAGCACGGCGAAATTGCGGTGCGTCAGCGCATGGTCGGGCGCGACGGCGAGCGACTGGCGATACGCGGACTCGGCGTCGCGGAAACGGCCCGCGGCCAGATGCAGCGCCGCGATGCCGTTGTAGGCAGCAGCCGCCTTCGGGTCGCGCCGGAGCGCCTCCTCGAATGACGCCTGTGCTTCCGCCGCGCGCGACTCGCGCGCATGCAACAAGCCGAGATTGATCGCGGGCTCGGCGAAGAGCGGCGCCGTCGCGACCAGGCGCTCGAGCAAGGGACGCGCATTCACGAGGTCGCCTGCCTGGAGCATCTGGACCGCCTGCGCAAACTCCTGGTTCACGGCCGGCGGCACCAGCGGCTCGGCCGGCATGGCGGCCGCCGGATCCTTCGCCGGCAGCACTGCGGCAGTCGCGGCGGGCACGGTGGCGACCGCGGGCGGCACGATCTCTGCGAGGAAGGGTTCCGCTTCGAGCGTCTTGCCGTAGCGCGCCGGTTCGAGTTCGGCAAGCACCGCGTAGCTCTTGCGCACCCATTCGTCGTAGAGGCCGTCCACCGCGCGGGCGGCGTTCAACCCATGCACGTCGGCCGCCTTCTCCTCGAACGGGAATGCCTGTTCCTCGAGCAGCAAGTCGTATTGCTCGATCGCCTCGGCATCGAGGTTCGCGGGCCGCTCCGAACTCATCAAGTCGGCCGCCAGGCGCCGGTACAGCTCGCCCATCTCGTAGGTGGCCGCCGTCGTGACCTCGGCGACCGAGTAGTCGATCGAGGCCTGGTAACCCGCGATCGCATGCTCCATCGCGGACTTCTTGCTCGCGAGCGACTGTTTGAGCGGCGCGACCAGCGCGATCGCATTGAACTGGTCGCGCGCAACCGAGGTGACCTCGAGCGTCGCGCGCGCCGCGAGGTAACGGCTGCGATCCGTGCGCGCCCCGCCCGCCTCGCGATCGGCGGCGATCATCGCATCGAGCCAGGTGCGGCGGCGTGCCGGGTCCTGGGTGTCGCGCGCGTGGTCGGCGAGCTTGAGACGCGCTTCCATGGCATCGTCGAGCGGCGCCGGGAAGCGCTTCACATAGTTCTCGTAGCTCGCCATGGCGCGCGCGGACTGGCCGGATTTTTCAAACAGGTCGGCCGCCCGCCACAGGGCCTCGCGCTGGACCTCCGGCGTCTCGCCCGGGCTCGCGGCAATGCGCTCGAACTCGCCGGCGGCGTCGCCCGGACGACCGCCTTCGAGGTAAGCGAGCGCGAGGTTGCGCGTGACGTCCGGCTGGCGGGCGCTCGACGGCCAGGCGCTGCGGAAG
>JANNKZ010000337.1:0-2040 GCA_031396515.1 Gammaproteobacteria bacterium | reverse complement strand
GTCGACGCCGCTCCGCGTTCCGTCGCCGTAGTCGTACACGTACTTGGCCGCGTAGTGCACCACGACGGTGTCCTCGCCAAATGACTGGATCTCGAGCGGCTTCAGCTGGTAGGTCAGCTTCCAGCGATTGTCGCGGATGTCCCGGACCCACTTGCCGATGTCGCCCTTGCGGGCTGGTTTCCAATCGAAGCAGGGCCAGCCGACGAAGTCGTCGTGCCAAAGCTTCACGTAGGAGTCGACATCGCCCGCGCTCACGTAACGCCAATAATCCTGTTCCAGCTGCCAGACCGCCTGTTCGTCGGCACTCGGTCCTTCGGCAGACGTGGCGAAGGCCAGGAAAACACCCGCTAGCAGCCACATCGGGCGCCTACGCATCCGTTCCTCCAGTCGTTGCAAACCAGGACGTCACTTTAGCGAATGATTTGCCCGATGTTTGTCGTCAAATAGGGGTGGGCCATGCCGGCAGGCCGGTGTGAACCCCCGATCCACACTGGCAAGGAGTCACCATGAAGCTCAATTCTTTCGTCACAGCGACAACCGGAATGCTGGCGACTGCGGTCGCGATGGCCGCTGCAGCCGGTGACAAAGACCGTCAACTGAGCGAATTCGAGGAGCTCGGCATCATCGTCGAGCAGAACGCGACGGACGGTGACACCGAAGTGGTTATCAGCGGGATCGCCGGAGATGACGGCCTGCGGCTCCTGAGCGTTCATGCGCCCGGCGGCCGCAAGATCCTGACGCTGGTCGCCCCCGATCCGGCCACGCTCGGCGAGCGTGAATTCCATTTCGAGTCGCCCGAACCGCCGGGCGAAGCGGTGCTTGCCGGCTATCCGGAGGGTGAGTACCTGTTTGTCGGCGTTTCGACCGTTGGCGAGCGTTTCCGCGGCACGGCTGAACTGTCGCACCAGTTACCTGGCGAAACCACGATTCTCAATCCGGTACACGAGAGCGTGATTCCGGCCGGCAGCCTGACGATCCAGTGGTCGGCCGTGCCCGGGATTCGCGAGTACATCCTGGAGTTCGAGAACGAGTCGGTCGATCCGGAGCAGGTGCTGACGCTCAACCTGCCGCCTGACGCGACCAGCTTCGAGATTCCGGCAGGTTTGCTGGTCGCAGGCAGCGACTATCAGGTCGGCGTCCAGACCGTCGCCGACAATGGCAACATCGTGGCCGTCGAGGTGACGTTCTCGACTGCTGAGTAGGGCACTTGGTCAAGGGCGGCCGGACGGCCGGTCCGGCTGCCCGCTGCTTGGACGGTGTCAGGGCCGGCTGAACACCGCGCCGTGGGGAATGCCTCTGGCATTGCCACCATGGGGCCAGGTCTTGTCGTCCATGCGGAAACCCGGCTCCGCTGCACCCGGCTCGCGGAAGCGTTCGTCCAGCGTCAACTGGCCGGTGGCCGGATCGAAGCGCGCGATCATCACGCGATGTTGCAAGCCCTCGTAGCCGGTCACGACGACGCGCCGCTGGTCAGGAGAGATCGCGATCCAGTGCGGCACGTCGTTCTCGCCGAACGTCACGCGGCTCACCTCGCGCGGCGCCGACGGATCGCTGATGTCGAGGCTCACGACCGCACTCCATGCGGGGACCGTGACCAGGTAATAGTCGCCCGAGATCACCGGGATGGCGCAGTACTCGCCGGCTTTCTGCGGGAAGGACGCCACCATCCGTCCGGACGGCGCATCGCCGGCCAGGCCGTCCAGCAGGTAAAGCCCGCAGCTGAAGGTCGAGACCAGGACGGTCCGTCCGTCCTTCAACAATCGCGGTTCCGCGGTCAGCTTGCCCTCGTTACCGCCCGGACCGTCCGGCAGCGGAAATGTGTGGAGCAGGGCGCGATCCGACAGGCGCCAGACCTGGATGTTGCGCGAGGCCGGTGAATCCGCGTGCATGTCGGTCGTCGTCGTCACGATGCGGTCCAGCGTTGGCACGATCTGTGCGCTGTACACGCGCTGACCTGCATCGATGCCCGCACCGTCTGCCGAACTGGACCCCAGGGCCTTCCCCGCGGGCGTCATCTCCACGAGTCCGCCGGTCCGCATC
>JANNKZ010000258.1:0-6373 GCA_031396515.1 Gammaproteobacteria bacterium | reverse complement strand
GAAAATCTTCAACCTGCGCGCGATGGGCGCGGAAGTGGTGCTGACGCGCTCCGACGTCGAGAAGGGCCACCCCGAGTATTACCAGGACCTCGGCGCGCGGCTCGCGCGCGAGAACGGCTGGTACCACATGAACCAGTTCGGTAATCCGGACAACCCGAAGGCGCATGCCGAGACCACCGGCCCGGAGATCCTCGAGCAGATGCAGGGCCGGGTGGACGCCGTGGTCGTCGGCATCGGCTCGAGCGGCACGATCGCGGGCCTGACGCAGTGTTTCCGCGAGCGGTTGCCGGACGTCGAGATCATTCTCGCGGACCCCGAGGGTTCGGTGCTCGCCGACCAGGTGAACAGGGGCAGCTACGGGCGCGCGGGTTCCTGGCTGGTCGAGGGCATCGGCGAGGATTTCATCCCGGAGATCTGTGATTTCTCGATGTGCCGCAAGGCGTACAGCATCCCGGATGCGGAGTCGTTCGCGATGGCGCGCGAGATCCTGCGAAAAGAGGGGCTGCTGGTCGGTTCCTCGACCGGCACGCTGGTCGCCGCCGCGCTGCGCTGGTGCCGCGAGCAGAAATCAGCGAAGCGCGTCGTCACCTTTGCCTGCGACACCGGCAACAAGTACCTGTCGAAGCTTTTCAACGATTTCTGGATGGAAGACCAGGGCTTCATCCAGCGCGAGCGCCACGGCAACCTGCGCGACCTGATCGGCCGCCCGCACGGCCAGCGTGCGACCGTCACGGTCGGCCCCCGACGACGTGCTGACGACCGCGCACAACCGGCTGCGGAATGCCGGCTTCAGCCAGCTGCCGGTCATGGAAGCCGAGCGCCTGGTCGGCTTCATCGACGAGGACGGCATCCTGCGCCACGCCTTCGGCGACCCGGGGCGCTTCAACGACCCGGTGCGCGAGGCCATGCATACGAATTTCCTGACGGTCGAGCCCGGCCTCGCGTTGCGGAACCTGGTCGCGATGCTCGACGTTCGTCCGTACGCCGCCGTGATGGAAGAAGGCCGCTTTCACGGCCTGATCACGCGGGCTGACGTCCTGAACTACCTGCGGCGCCAGATGACGGTCACGGCCGCGAACTGAGGAACGAGATGAAGAAGACACCCCAGCAAGGCCTCGGCTTCGCCACGCGCGCGATCCACGCCGGCCAGTCCCCCGATCCGACGACCGGCGCGGTAATGCCGCCGATCTACGCCGTTTCGACCTACGCTCAGGAAAGCCCGGGCGTTCACAAGGGCTACGAGTACTCGCGCACCCAGAACCCGACGCGCATGGCCTGGGAACGCTGTATCGCCGACCTCGAAAGCGGCACCGAGGGCTTCGCCTTCGCCTCGGGCATGGCGGCAACCGCGACGCTGCTCGAACTCCTCGACAGCGGCGACCACGTGCTCGCGCTCGACGACCTCTATGGCGGCACCTTCCGCCTGTTCGAGCGCGTGCGGAAACGCAGCGCCGCGCTCGACTTCAGTTTCGCCGACCTGTCGGACCCGAAAGCGGCCGCGGGCGCGCTCCGCCCGAACACCAAGATGATCTGGATCGAGACGCCCTCCAACCCGCTGCTGCGGCTCGTGGCCATCGCGCCGCTTGCCGATCTTGCGCGCTCGCGCGGCATCCTGCTGGTCGTCGACAACACGTTCGCGACACCGTGGATCCAGCGGCCGCTGGAACTCGGCGCCGACATCGTCATGCATTCGGCGACGAAATTCCTGAACGGCCATTCGGACATGGTCGGCGGCATCGCGGTGGTGCGCGAAGCGGCGCTCGGCGAGCGCGTGGCGTTCCTGCAGAACGCCATCGGCGCCGTGGGCGGCCCGTTCGACAGCTTCCTCGCGCTGCGCGGACTCAAGACGCTGCCGCTGCGCATGCGGCAGTCGAGCGAATCGGCCCAGGCGATCGCGGAGCGGCTCGAGCGGCATCCGCGCGTTGAGCGCGTGCTGTATCCGGGACTCGCCTCGCACCCGCAGCGCGCGCTCGCCGCACGCCAGATGAAGAACGGCTGCAGCGGGGTCGTAACTTTCTTCCTGAAGGGCGGGCTCGCGGAGACGCGCGAATTTCTCGAGCGCCTCGAACTGTTCACGATTGCGGAGAGCCTGGGCGGCGTCGAGAGCCTGGTCGATCACCCGGCGATCATGACGCACGCGTCGGTGCCGCAGGCGGCGCGGGAGAAGCTCGGCATCAGCGATTCGCTGGTACGGCTGTCGGTCGGCATCGAGGATGCCGCGGACCTGATCGCCGATCTCGAGAACGCGCTCGGCTGAGCGTCAGTCGTCGATCTCGTCCTCGACGCGGCCGTCGGCGAAGATCGTCAGCTGGTCGCCGATGACGGCGGTCGTCGTGACGTCGCCTGCCGCGAAGCCGACGGTGACCTCGTACTCGCCGGGCCAGGGCGCGCCGATCAGCAGGTCGTATTGGTTCTGGGAGTGCAGGCCGGAACCGGACTCGATCACGCGCGTCAGGATGCGGTTCGGCTGGCCGACCGGCGTGATGCGCACGATCCGCCCCTGCTGGTTCTGCTCGCCGCCGACGCCGACGACGCGCAGGCGGAAGCGCCGCGCCAGCGGATTGGCGCCGCGCAGCGAGCGGTAATTCGTGCCCCAGCGCGCCAGCATGTCGATGACGCCGTTGTGGTCGAAATCGCCGCAGGCGATCAGGTCGTTGTGCGCGACCAGGTCGTTGGAGTTAGCGACCAGCTCGCGCGGCACGGCCGAGTTCGTGAGCGTGCCCTCGACGTTGATGAAGAGCTTTGGCGTGCCGGTGCCGGTCGCCGTCAGGTTGTTCGCGATCCACAGGTCCTCGAAGCCGTCGTCGTTGACGTCGCAGGCGTTCAGGCCGCGGCCGAATGTCGCGACCGCGTCTTGATTGACGATCGTTCCGGCATCGAAAGCGCCGGCGGTGTTGCGGTACAGCCGCGTCACCGCACCGTCCAGGTGCAGCAGGTCGAGGTCGCCGTCGAGGTCGACGTCGAAGAGCTTCAGACCATCGTCCGCGCGCACCGGCATGTTGGCCGCCGCGCTGCCGTCGCTGAAGCTGCCGTCGCCGTCGTTGAGCATCAGGCGCGAGCCGAAAATCAGATCGACGAAGCCGTCCTCGTTGAAGTCCACGGCCTGGCCGCCGCGCGGCACGTAGGCCGCCCCGGCCGGATTCGTATCGACGCCGGCCGCCACTGCCGTGTCGGTGAACACGCCGGCGCCATTGTTGATCAGCAACCAGTTGCGGGCGCTGTCGCCCTGGGTGTGGTCGTTCGGCGCGAACAGGTCGATGTCGCCGTCGTTGTCGAAGTCCGCCGCCAGCAGCGTGCCGCCGAAGCCGCCGATCGCAAGCGCGGTGACGCCAGCCGAGGTCTGGTAAACGCTGTTGCCCGTGTTGACGTGCAACAGCGCCACCGACGCCGGCGTGCCGGCGGGCGATAGCGTGTTGCTGAAGATGTCCTCGTTCTCGTCGCCGGTAAAATCGGCGAAGCGCGAATCGCCGGTGGTGCGGCCGGCGGCCACCAGGTCTGCGAGGCCCGCGTCCGGTATCACGCGCGCGATCTGGCCGCCGAGGCAGGTGTCGGTGGCGACCGTGCCGGCCGAGGTCACCGTATCAAGGCAACCGTCGTTGTTCGGATCGCCGAACGCGACGTTGACGCGTGTGAAGTCCAGGGTGTTGACCCCGAAGGTCGGCGAGCCCGCGGCCGGGCCGCCAAGACCGATGCGGTCATCGTTCATCGCGATGATGCGGTAGTAGACCGGCGTCGAAATGGTGACCAGCGGCCGGGTGTAGGGCGAGCCGTCGGTCTCGTCAAAGAACGTGTTAGGGCGCGCGCCGGCGACCGCCGATTCCGACACCCCGAAATAGACTCGGTAATGCGTCGCGTCGGCGGTCTCCGCGAAATGGATCGTGTGGCCCGGGTTGTGGCTCGTCACGACCGTCCATTCGACCCGTCCGGGCACCGGGCCGGGCTCTGCACGCACCGTGAGGCTCTCGGGGCCGCGGCCACCGCCCGTCTCGGCTGCGATCCGGTATTCGTACAGCCGCGAGTTGACGAGGCCCGTGTGCGAGAAGGAAGTCTCTTCTATGTCAGTGATTTTATTAGTGAATTCACCCGCCGGCATCGTTTCGTCGCGCCACAGGATCGTGTACTCGTCCGCGTCGGTCACGGCGCGCCAGGTGAGCTCCACGCGGCCATCGGCGCCTTCGGCGGTCGGATTCGCGGGCGCTGCGTGCGGGGGGCTCTCGCCGAGCGCGCCCTCGCAAGAGGCCAGTGCGAACATTGAAATCAGCGCGAACATTGCGCGTACCGCCAGGGCGGCGGTCAGGTTTGCCAATGCCATCGATCGAGAGCCCCGTGGTGCGATTGTAAGTCCGCGCCCGAATAGGACGGCCGCGGCCGGCGACAGTTCCGCCGTTGGCCGGTGGTCAGTCCGGGATCAGCATTATAGCCCGGTCAAGCAGCGATCGGCCGGAGGTCAAGGCGCATGTCGGAAGCCATGCAGAAGATCTCGACCGGGCGCGAGCGTCCGCGCAGCACCAGCGGGGGCAGCTCGACGATGCCATCCGGCGGCGGATCGAGCGACTGGCGCACCGAGCGGGAGAACAGCGCCTCGCCGGCGCGCGCGCGCTGCACCAGCCGGGCGGCGACATTGACGGTGTCGCCGATCAACGTATAGCTCGGCCGTTCCGGCGCGCCGACGTCGCCGACGATCACGTCGCCGGCATTGATGCCGATGCCGATGCCGGCCTCGAGGCCGAGGCGCGATTTCCATTCCGTCGCAAGGTGGCCGAAGTCACCGATCATGCGCCGCGCCGCAGTCACCGCCCGCTCGCTGGCATCGTCCGCGGGCGTCGGCAGGCCGAAGCCGGCCATCAGGCCGTCGCCGGCGATGTGGAAGACCGTACCGCCATGCTCGGAGGTCACGGCCGACAGCATCGAGAAGTACTCGTTGAGGAGCGGTACGACCTCGCCCGGGCTCAGCCGCTCGGCGACGGTCGTGAATCCACGCATGTCGGCAAAGAGCACGGTGCCGGAGACGCGCGCCTGGCCAATGCCGTTCCGGGACCGTGCCGTGCAGCGGCAGGTACCGAGCTGGTGCAGCTCGATCAGGTTGCCCGCGGGATCGGTCAGGAAAAGCTGGCGCGATTCCGGGCCAAGCTTGCCGTGGGCGACGCGATAGGGCGTCGCCAGGCGGTCGAGCTCGGCCTGAGACTCGTCGATCGAGAAGACCGCGAGCGCCACGTGCGGCACGGACGTGTCGAATCCGGCGTCAGTCGCCTCCTGGCGATTGCCGGGCAGCAGGTGGATCTGGGCGCTCGCGCCCGCGTTGACGTGCAATCCGCCGTCGGCCTTGTGCCAGGCCGACTGGTCGGCCTCGAGCCCGAGCACCTCGCCGTAAAAACGGTACAGGGCCGCCGACGCATCCGGGCCGGATGCGGCGCGCACAGCATGGTGGTGCAGCTCGGCAATCCTCAGGGCCATGGACCCGCCGGCGGGTCGAAGGTCTCGACCGTCAGGTCCACAAGGCGCTCTTCGCCGGCGGCGAGTCCGCCGACGCCGATGACCTTGCGGGCGAGCTCGGCGCCCTTGGCATCCCGGATCACGACGACGACGGAGTACTCCCCCGGGCCGTCCGCCGCGCGTCGCGAAAACTGTCCCGAGACCTTGAGTGCGACTTGCCCTGCCTGTTCCGCCTGCCCGTCCTTGCGCTTTTCGAATCGGAGGTGATGACGGCAGGCCGGACAGACTGCCGCGCTCTCAAGGATCGTGGCCCGGCAATGCGGGCACGATCGTGTCTTGCCGATGCTCGCCGTACGGTTCATCGACCTTTCTGGCTGCCGGTCTCGCTCCAGCCGAATTCCGCGCGGCCGCGCATACGCGCGCCGCTCGCGACCGCGAGCGAGCCCGCGTTGACGTCGCCATTGATGACGCCCGTCTGGTGCAGCTCGACTTTTTGCGCGCTCTCGACGTTGCCCTCGATCTCACCCGCGACCACGACCGAGCCCGCGCGAACGGAGCCCGCGAGGTGGGCGCCGGCTTCGATGGTCAAGGTGCCGTCAACATGAACGTCACCCTTGAAGCGGCCGGCGATGCGCACATGGCCCGAGCCTTCGATCTTTCCCTCGAAAGTAAGGCCTGCTGCGATCATCGATTCCTTGAGGTCCTTGCGTGCCGCCGCCGAGATGGGTTGCGGCGCAGGCGCATTCGGCACGGCCTCGGGCCGGGGCCGGTTAATGGCCGCTGCGGCGCCAGGGGCGTCGTCGGGCGTGTTTCCATCCTTGGCGACAATGTCCTTCCAAATGGCCATGGCGAATCCTCCGGTGGGGGACGCCAAGAGTAGCCAGTTGGGAGGCTGCGGGCGAGAGCGCAGTCGGCCTTTTGCTGTCGCTCTACCGCGACA
>JANNKZ010000228.1:0-10327 GCA_031396515.1 Gammaproteobacteria bacterium | reverse complement strand
CCTGCATGCGCACCGGCAGCCGGTCCGCAAGGATCCAGTCAGCGAGCATGCCGGGGGCCAGTTGTTCGTGACTCGGTGAGAACAGCACCGGACAGAGCGAATCGAGGGCCTCCGCGCGCACGCGCGTGCGGCACCACTCGTAGTCGGCGCGGTCGCAGATCACGAACTTGAGCTGGTCGCCGGCGCGCAGGCCATGCACGGCGAGATCGAGATTGCGCGCCGCTTCGCCCGAGGCGGGCGTCTTGACGTCGATCACGCGCGCCACGCGCGGATCGACCGCACTCGCGTCGATCGCGCCGCTGGTCTCGAGCGACACGCGGAATCCGGCGTCACAAAGCGCGATCAGGAGCGGCAAGCAGCTCTTCTGGGCCAGCGGCTCGCCGCCCGTGACGCAGGCGTAACGCGCGCCGGAAGCGCGGGCTTCATCCACGAGGGTGGCGATCGTCCGCCAGTCGCCGCCCTGAAACGCATAGGTCGTGTCGCAGTAGTGGCAGCGCAGCGGACAGCCGGTCAGGCGGATGAAGAACGTCGGCCAGCCGACGGCATCCGCCTCGCCCTGGAGGGAATGGAAGGTCTCGGTGATCCTGAGCCGCGCCGCGGCAGGCACGGCGTCGGCTTCGGCGGCCATCGCCTCTCCTACTGGGCTTCCGCGAGCCGCTTCAGCCGCGCTTCCGCCTCGGCCGCGGCCGAGCTGTCCGGATAGTCGCGCATCACGCGCGCGAGCGTCGCCCGCGCCGAATCGTAGCGCTTTAGTTCCTGCTGGCAATAGCCTGCCTTCAGGAGCGCATCCGGCGACTTGCGGGCGCCCGGATACTCGCGGAGAACCCCCTCGAATGCGGCGAGTGCCGCCGGGTAGTCGCGGCGCACGTAGTGCGCCTCGCCCAGCCAGTAGAGCGCGTTCGAGGCGAGTTCATGATCCTTGTACTTCGCCAGGAAGTCGCGAAGCGCCGCAGCCGCCGGGTCGTATTGGCCGTCCCGCAGCAAGTTGATGGCCGCCTGATACTCGGCCTCGGGACTGGCCGGCGGCGTGGTGCCGACGGGCACCGTCACCGCCGCTGCTTCCGCAGCCTTCAGTCGCGCATCGAGATCCACGTACTGGTCTTTCTGCTGGGCGCGGGCGCGTTCGAGCTCGTGCTGCAGGCGCTCGACCTCGCCGCGCAGCCGGCGGATTTCCGCATCCTGGGTCTCGAGCTGGCGCGCCATTTCGACGAACGCCTGGCTGTCGAGCTTGCGTTCGATCGCTTCCATGCGGCCTTCGAGCACTTCGATGCGTTCGCCCTTCGATTGCGCGCCGGCGCCGGCGGATGCCAGCACGGCAATCGCTGCGACGGCGGCGAGCGAGAGCGGGGTCCGCATGGCGTCAGCGCCCGTAGACGATCTCGACACGGCGATTCTTTTCATAGGCCGCATCGTCCGCGCCTTCGGTCGCCGGGCGCTCTTCGCCGTAGCTCACGGTCGTGAGCTGGCCATCGGCGGCACCTTGCAGCATCAGCGCGCGACGCACGGCCTGCGAGCGACGTTCGGCGAGCGCGATGTTGTATTCGCGCGAGCCGCGCTCATCCGTGTGGCCCTCGAGCCGCACCTTCGTGCCCGGGTTTCCTGCGAGGTGCTTCGCATGCGAAGTGACGAGCGCCGCGAATTCCGGCCGGATGTCGCTGCTGTCGAAGTCAAAATAGATGACATTCGCGACGCCCGCAGGCGCCGCGCCTTCTGCGCCGATGCCGGCGCCTCCGGGCAGGCCCTGGCCGGCGCCGACCTGGCCGTCGCTGGTGGTTCCGGTGCCGCCTTCCTGCGTCGTCGTCGTTCCGCCGCCTTCCGGCTTCGTCGCTTTCTTCGGGCATCCGCCCAGGCCGAAGCTCAGGACTGCGATTAGCAGGACAGTCAACCAGCGCATCGTTCGTTCTCCTCGGTTCGCTATAGGGATCTACGGAACCGCGTCCTTACTAACACAAGGGACCGCGGCCCGTCACGCATGTTCACTGCAGGTACGGCGACCACGCGGGCTCCCGCACCTCGCCCGCGCTCGCGGCAAGCCGCTGCTGGATGCGCCCGTCGCTGGAAACGATCGAGAGCACGCCGCGGCCGCCCTCGCGCGAGCCGTAGATGATGTCGGCGCCGTTCGGCGCGTAGGACGGCGATTCGTCGAGCTGGCCCGTGGTCAGGATGCGCAACCCGCCGCGCGCGACGTCGGCAACTGCGATGCGATAGGCACCGCGGTCGATGGTGACGAGCGCAATCTCGCGGCCGTCGGGCGAGACCCGGGGCCTCGCGTTGTAGGTGCCGTCAAACGTAATGCGCTGGGCGCGCTCGCCCGCACCGATGCCCTGGCGATAGACCTGCGGCGCACCGGCGCGATCGGAGGTGAAGTAGACCGAGCGCCCGTCCGCAGACCAGACGGGCTCGGTGTCGATCGCCGGATCTTCGGTCAGGCGGCGCAATTCCTGGTTCGCGAGCGTCAGCAAATAGACGTCCACATTGCCGTCCCGCCGCGACAGCGCGATTGCGAGCTGGCTGCCGTCGGGAGAAAAGCTGGGCGCGCCGTTGATACCGGACTTGGCCGACACGCGCACCTGCTGGCCGCTCTTGAGCTGCTGCACGTAGATGGCGGGCAGGCTGCTGTGGAACGACACGTAGGCCAGCGAGCGCCCGTCCGGCGACCAGGCCGGCGAGAGGATCGGCTGCGGCGATTGGAACACGACACGCTCGTTGGCGCCGTCGGCGTCGGTGACGACGAGGCGATAGCTGCGCGCCGTCTTGGGCCCGTCGACCGCAACGTAGGCGATGCGGGTCGCAAACGCGCCGCGTACGCCCAGGATGCGCTCGTAGATGGCATCCGAGATGCGGTGGCTCGCGAGCTTGAGCGCATTGCGGTCGGCCGGCATCGTCATGCCGAGCAGCCGCTCGCCGTTCGCGACCGAGACGAGCTCATAACGCACCTCGAAGCGGCCGTCCGGCAACGGCGCGAGGCGGCCGACCAGCACGTAATCCACCTTCAACATGCGCCAGTCCGCCGGATCGACCTCGGCCGCGGTGCGCGGCTGTTCGAGCATCTGCGAGCGCGGCAGCGGGCGGAAGCGGCCGCTGCGCTCCAGGTCCGCGTGAACGGTCTTCGCGACGTCCCAGGGCGCTGCGTCCGGCGAGTCCCAGGCCAGCGGCACGATGGCGATCGGCACCGACTCCGCCATGCCACGCAGGATCTGCACGGTAAGTTGCGCTTCCGAGCGCGGGGCCAGAAGGGCGGCGGCGACCACGATCAACAAGGCACGGATACTCATCAGCGTCTCGACTCCTTCGGCGTGAAGACCAGCTGCACTTCGCGTGCAAACAGCGTGGGTTCGGGCGGCGGCGGCAGCGGCGAAGACTTGCGGACCGCGGTCTCGATCGACTGGCGAACCGCCGGGCTGCCATTACAGCTGCCGAACCGCATGCCCGTCACTTCGCCGCCCGGGATCTGGCTCACGATCACCGTGCAACTCATGCCGGACGCGATCCCCGGCGGCTCGTACCAGCGTTGTTCGACATGGGCCTGGATCGCTCGGACATATTGAGCTTTCAGACCCTGGAATGCGGTGCCGGTTCGCACGTCCTCTTCGGCCAGCGCCTTTTTGAGGTCCGCCTCGCGCTGATCGCGCTGCCGCGCTTCCTCGGCCGCGCGCTTCTTTTCTGTGGCCGCCTTGGCCTGTGCCTGCTGTTCCGTGCGCCGCTTCGCCTCGGTTTCCGCCTTGCGTTTCGCATCCGCCGCGGCGCGCGCCTTCTGTTCCGCTGCGGCTTCGGCCTGGCGCCGCTCCTCGGCTTCCGTGACCCGCCGCTCGTCCTCCTGCCGCTCGCGTTCCTGGGCCTCGGCTGCCTCGCGCTCGCGGCGCTGCTCCTCGGCCACGCGCCGGTCGTCGTCGCGGCGCAGGCGACTCGCGGCCTGGATCACGGCCTGGTCGACGATGACGGCATCGATCGGCAGCGTCATCGGCTCCGGATCCTGGGTCGGCACGCTGAGTCCCAGGTACAGCATGCCCGCGAGCACCGCATGCAGGGCGATCGACCAGCCGGCAGGCGCAATCCCTCGGCGCGCCGGTGCACTCATCGCCGCCGCTCGAGTTCCTCGAGTGCGCGCACGGCTTTCGGGTCGGTCAGGAAGCCGATCTTCTTTGCACCCGCCTGCTGCAGCAGGACCATGCCGCGTACCACGCTGCCATAGGGAACGCGCTCGTCCGCCTTGACGAGCACGGGTGTCTCGGCATCGCGCCCGAGCACGGCGCCCGCGCGGCGTGCCACTTCCTCGGCATCGATCGGAGCATCCTCGTCGCTGCCGATGTTCAGGTAGTAGCGCCCGTCGCGATCTACCGACAGTACCAGCGGCTCGCGGTCCCGCAGCAGTTCCGGGTCGATCGGCTGCGCGTCGGCGTCCGGCAATTCGACCTGCACGCCCTGGGTCAGCAGCGGCGCCGTGATCATGAAAATGATCAGCAGCACCAGCATCACGTCGATATACGGGACGACGTTGATCTCACCCATCAGCTGGCGGCGCCGCTTGCCGGAAATCGCCATCTCAGGCGCTCCGCGGCGACGCGTGGCGCTGGAGCAGCGTCGAGAACTCATCCATGAAAGCGTCGTAGCGCATCTCGAGGCGGTTCACCTTGTCCGCGTAGCGGTTGTAGGCAACGACCGCCGGGATCGCTGCGAAGAGGCCGGCCGCGGTTGCGATCAGCGCCTCGGCAATTCCAGGCGCAACCATCGCGAGCGTTGCCTGCTGTACGTTCCCGAGCCCCTGGAACGCGCCCATGATTCCCCAGACCGTGCCGAAAAGGCCGACATAAGGGCTGGTAGAGCCGATGGTCGCAAGCGTGGACAGGCTCTCTTCGAGGCGGTCGATCTCACGCAGCTGCGCGACGCGCATGGTGCGGCGCACGCCTTCCAGCAGCTCCGCCGGCGATCCGCTCGACTGTCCGCGCAGGCGGGAGAACTCGCCGAAGCCGGCTTCAAAGATGCTCTCCATGCCGACCGCCGGCTTGCCGCGCGTCTCGATCGAGCGAAAGAGCTTGCCGAGATCGCCGCCCGACCAGAACACGCCCTCGAAGCGGTTGGCTTCGGCAATCGCGAGGCGCACCAGCCTCCGCTTGCGGAAAATGATGGTCCAGGACATCAACGAGGCCAGCATCAGCAGCCCGATGATCACCTGCACGACCGGGCCCGCCTGCAGGAGCAATTGCAAGATCGAGTGCGATTGGTTCAACAGCAGTTCCTCATGTCAGCGTCGCGAGCGCGGTTGGCAACGGACGCGGCCGCAGGCCGCCGGCATCGAGACAGGCCGCACGCACCGTCGCGCTGACGAGGAGTTCCCCGTCGGCGCCCGCGCGGCGCACCTCCTGGTGCATCACGACCGAAGCGCCGCGACGCTCGTCGAGCCGCACCGAAACCTGAAGTTCGTCTCCGTAGCGCGCGGGCCGATGGTAACGGATGTGCGCTTCGACCACCGCGAACTGGAGGCGTTCGTCGCGCAAGAGTGCCGCCTGGTCGATGCCGAGCGAGCTCAACCAGTCCGTGCGCGCGCGCTCGAGAAATCGCAGGTAGTTGGCGTAGTAGACGATGCCGCCGGCGTCCGTGTCTTCCCAGTAAACGCGCACCGGGATCGAGAAGGGCTGCATCGGCGCCGTCAGCCGCGGAACAAGGGCAGGCTGCCCCCCGCAGGGTCGGCGGGCGGCTCGAGCCCGAAATGGCGCCAGGCCGTCTTGGTGGCGATGCGCCCGCGCGCCGAGCGCACCAGGAAGCCCTGCTGGATCAGGTAAGGCTCGACCACGTCTTCCAGCGTGTCGCGCTCCTCGCCGAGCGTCGCCGCGAGGCTGTCGATCCCGACCGGACCGCCGTCGAATTTCTCGATGATGGTCATCAGCAACCGCCGGTCGAGCAGGTCGAAGCCTTCCTTGTCGACTTCGAGCATGTCGAGCGCGCTCTGTGCGACGCCGCCGTCGATGCGACCGGCCGCGCGCACTTCTGCATAGTCCCGCACGCGGCGCAGCAGCCGGTTCGCGATGCGCGGCGTGCCGCGCGAGCGTTCGGCGAGCCCCTTCGCGCCCGCCGCGTCAATCTCGAGCCCGAAGATGCCGGCCGTACGGACGACGACCTGGCGGATCTCGTCCTCGGTGTAGTAGTCGAGCCGCTGCACGATGCCGAAGCGGTCGCGGAGCGGCGACGTCAGGAGGCCTGCCCGGGTGGTTGCGCCGACCAGCGTGAAGGGCGGCAGGTCGAGCTTGATCGAGCGCGCCGCGGGGCCCTCGCCGATCAGGATGTCGAGCTGGCAGTCTTCGAGCGCCGGATAGAGGATTTCCTCGACCACCGGGCTCAGGCGATGGATCTCGTCCACAAACAGCACGTCGCGCGGCTGTAAGTTCGTCAGGATCGCCGCGAGGTCGCCCGGACGCTCCAGCACCGGACCCGAAGTCTGGCGCAGCCCGACGCCCAGTTCATGGGCAATGATGTGGGCGAGCGTCGTCTTGCCGAGCCCGGGCGGTCCAAAGATCAGCGCGTGGTCGAGCGCCTCGCCACGCCGACGCGCTGCCTCGATAAAGATGCTCATCTGCTGCTTGACCGCGGCCTGGCCGATGTAATCATCGAGGCGTCGCGGCCGCACCGTTTGCGCGAGCACTTCGTCTTCGCGCGTCGCCGCCGCCGTCGTGACCCGGTCCTGTTCAATCATGCGGCGATCCTACCGCGCCGCCGCCTGCAGCGCCCGGCGGATCAGCTCTTCGGTGCCCGCACCTTCGTGCTCGATGCTTTTCAACAGGCGCGTCACTTCGCCCGGCCGGTAACCGAGCGCCACGAGCGCGGAATAGGCCTCCGCCTGTGCGCCCGCGGCCGTTCCGAGTCGCTGCGCAGCCGACGGCATCTGCCCGAGCGCACGGATGCGGTCGCGCATTTCGATCAGCAGCCGCTCCGCGGTCTTGCGCCCGATGCCTGGGATGCGGGTCAGCGCTTCGACATCCTGGGCTTCGACGCAGAGCAGGAAAGTGTCGACATCGATGCCCGACAGCAGCGCGAGTCCGATCTTGGGACCGATGCCCGTCACGCGCA
This sequence comes from Gammaproteobacteria bacterium, assembly GCA_031396515.1. GTDB lineage: Bacteria > Pseudomonadota > Gammaproteobacteria > Steroidobacterales > Steroidobacteraceae > SCUD01. The sequence goes on along the minus strand of JANNKZ010000228.1, from coordinate 3,265 downwards.
GCAGGTCCCGGAACAGTCGCCGCTCGTCCTCGGTCGCGAAGCCGTACAACAGGTGCGCATCGTCGCGAACCACGAGGTGGGTGTGGAGTTCGACTTCGCTGCCCACCTCCGGCAGCCGGTAGAAAGTCGACATCGGCGCCTCGAGTTCGTAGCCGACGCCGGCAACGTCCACGATCAGCGCCGGCGGCGACTTGCGGATCAACCGGCCGCGCAGGCGGCCGATCATCGCCGCGCCCCACGGTGATGGGCGTGACAGATCGCGATCGCGAGCGCATCGGCCGCATCCGCAGCGAGCTTGCCCTGCAGGGTGAGCAAAGCCTTGACCATGTGCTGGACCTGTCCCTTTTCCGCGGCGCCCGTGCCCGTGACCGACTGCTTGATCGCGCGCGGCGCATATTCGAAAACTTCTGCGCCGCCGTGACAGGCGCCGCAGAGCGCCGCACCCCGGGCCTGCCCGAGTTTGAGCGCGCTGTCGGGGTTCTTGTGCATGAACACCCGCTCGATCGCCACCTCGCCCGGCGCGTAGGTTTCGATGAGTTCAGTGACATGGCGGTGGATCTGCAGCAGGCGGCCGGACATGGAGCCGATGCCGACGCGGATGCAGCCGCTCGCCACGTAGCGCAGGCCGGACTTGCCGGAATCGACCACGCCGTAGCCGGTAACCCTTGAACCGGGGTCGAGGCCGAGGATGCGCACCATGGGAGTTATGATAACGGCTCGCCATGAAGACGACGACCTCCGCAGCGGCCGCCGGCGCGGCCGTTCTGGCCGATTTACGCAACTCGCTTGCGGGCCTTGCGACGGATTCGTCCGCCTGGGCAGCGGCCGCGGCACAGGGTCTCGAAACCGCGGAAATCGTCGCGGCGCTCGACGCCGAGCGCGACATCGTCGCCGGCGCCCTGGTCCAGCCGCTGCTCGCGCGCGGGCTGCTGCAATCGGCCAGCGTCGGCACGTCTTTTGGCGCGTCCGTCGCCCGCTTCGCGGATCAGCTCGGGCAGCTCGGTGAGTTCCGCACCGGCGCGCAATGGTCGCCCGAGCGCGCGCTCTCCGCCGGCCAGGCGGATGCGCTCCGGCGCATGCTGCTCGCGGTGGTCACCGACCCGCGCCTCGTCCTGGTCCGGCTGGCCGACCAGCTGCAGCGCATGCGACGCGCGCGCGAGCTCGAGGAACCGGCGCGCGGGTTGCTTGCCCGGGAGACGCGGGAGGTGTACGCGCCGCTCGCGAATCGGCTCGGAATCTGGCAGTTGAAATGGGAACTCGAGGACCTTGCGTTCCGCTACCTCGATCCCGAGGAATACCGCCGCATCGCCGGCTGGCTCAAGGAATCGCGGGTCGCGCGCGAGAACTACATCGCGACCGTGATCGGGATGATCCAGGAGGAACTCGGCCGCGCAGGCGTCGCCGCCGAGGTCGTCGGGCGCCCGAAGCATATCTACAGCATCTGGCGGAAGATGCACCGCAAGAATCTCGCGTTCGACCAGGTATTCGACGTGCGCGCAGTGCGAATCGTCACCTCTTCGATCGCCGACTGCTATGCGGCGCTCGGCGTCGTGCACGGCCTGTGGCACTACATCCCCGGCGAGTTCGACGATTACATCGCGACGCCGAAGGACAACCTGTACCGCTCGCTGCACACGGCGGTGATCGGGCCGTCAGCCGTGCCGCTCGAGATCCAGATTCGCACTCGCGACATGGACGACCACGCCGAGCTCGGCGTCGCCGCGCACTGGCGCTACAAGGAAGGCGCGGCGCGCGACGCCGCCTATGACCGCAAGATCGAATGGCTGCGGGAATTGCTGGCGCCGAGCGCCGAAACGGAAACCGACAACGACTTCCTCAGCCGCGTGCGCGCGGACCTGTTCGACGACCGCGTGTATGCGCTGACGCCCAGGGGCGAGGTCGTGGATCTGCCGGCCGGTGCGACGCCGATCGATTTCGCGTATCACGTGCACACCGACCTCGGCCATCGCTGCCGCGGCGCCCGCGTCAATGGCCGCATCGTGCCGCTCGACCACGCACTCAAGAGTGGCGAAGTCGTGGAAATCATCGGCGGCAAGGAAGCGCGCCCGAGCCGCGACTGGCTGATCGAGCGGGAGGGTTTCCTCGCCTCGCCGAGGAGCCGCGCGAAAGTGCGTGCCTGGTTCAAGAAGCGCGATGCCGGCCAGAACCTCGAGGAAGGGCGCGAACTGTTCGAGCGCGAGATCGGGCGGCTGGGTGCGAGCCAGGCGATCATGTCGGACCTGATCGGCGAATTCGGCCAGACCAGTGCCGACGCCTTCTATCTGGCGATCGGATCGGGAGACCTGGCGATCGCGCAGGTGTCCGGCGCCATCCTGCGCCGCATGCGTAGCCGCGCCGCCGATGCACCGTCGGAGCTGCCGCCGATCGGTCCCCTGCGCCAACAGAAGGGAGCCGACGTCCAGGCCGAAGGCGTTGGCGACCTGATGACGACCCATGCGCGGTGCTGCAACCCGGTGCCGCCGGAGGCGATTACAGGCTACGTGACGGTCGGGCGCGGCGTCACGCTCCATCGCAGCAACTGCCGGAATCTCGCGCGGCTCGCGGCGCGCGCCCCCGAGCGGCTGCTGCCGGTCAACTGGGGCACGGCTGGCGGACGACGGTTCCCGGTCGAGATCCTGCTGCACGCGATGGACCGGCGCGGACTGCTGCGCGACGTCACGACGCTGGTCGCCGAGGAAAAGATCAACATCGAGAAGCTCGCTTCGCGAGGAGATGCAGCGCAGGGCAGCGCCGATCTTTCATTGCGCATCGCCGTCACGGGAATCGACGAACTGACGCGGCTGCTCGCGCGGCTGACCGCGCTGCCTGGCGTCATCAGCGCCCGCCGCCGCGCGTAGAAAAGGTGACGCAAACCTTTTCTGAGAAAGGGTGTCCGTCACCTCTTCTCAGAAAAGGTTTGCGTCACCTTTTTTACCGGTTCGGGATGTCTATGGCGCGCTTGTCGGCGGCGAGCGCCGCTTCGTGGACGGCCTCTGACAGCGTCGGGTGGGCGTGGATCGTGCGCTGCAGGTCTTCGCTGCTCGCCGAGTACTCCATCGCTAGCACCGCCTCCGCGATCAGTTCGCCCGCCATCGGCCCGATAATGTGGATGCCGAGGATCTCGTCGGTGGCCGCGTCGGCGATCACCTTGCAGAAACCCGCACCTGCTTCCATCGCCTTGGCGCGACCGCTCGCGGCAAACGGGAAGCTGCCGGTCTTTGTATTGCGGCCGGCGGCTTTCGCCTGCTCTTCCGTCTGGCCGACC